>CAYVLB010000092.1:0-7402 GCA_964452325.1 uncultured Sphingobacteriales bacterium
AAGGCACGTATTATTGTTACCGAATTGCCCTACCAAGTGAACAAGGCCAATCTAATCATTCATGCCGCATCACTTGTCCAGAACAAAAAAATCCAAGGTATCAGTGATATTCGGGACGAATCGGATCGCTCCGGTATGCGCATTGTCTTCGAGCTGCGACGGGATGCCAACCCTCAAGTGGTGTTGAACAAACTTTACAAGTTTACCCAACTTCAGTATTCCTTTAACATAAATAATGTGGCGTTGGTGAACCGACGTCCCCATCTTCTGAATATTAAAGATCTCATCCGCCATTACGTTAATCACCGCCACGAAGTCCTGATCCGAAAGACCCGTTATGAACTGGAAGAAGCTAAACGCCGGGCCCATATCTTGGAAGGGCTGATTGTGGCCTTGGACTATCTCGATGAAGTAATTGCCCTCATACGGTCCTCTAAAACGCCACAAGAAGCTAAGGAAGGATTAATGAATCGATTTGAACTGAGTGAAATACAAGCCAAAGCCATTTTGGATATGCGGCTTCATCGCCTCACCAGTCTCGAACAAGAGAAGCTCCGTGAAGACTATCGCAAACTCCAGGAACGAATTGCTTACCTTCAGCGCGTACTCGACGAAAAAGGGCTGCGAATGAACATCCTCAAAGAAGACTTGCTGGATATTAAAACTAAATATGGCGATGCCCGAAGAAGTATTATCCAGCATACTGCCGAGGATATCAATATCGAAGATCTTATCCCCCAGGAAATGGTCGTTGTTACGATTTCACACTTGGGATATATTAAGCGTACTTCACTGACTAGTTATCGGCGCCAGAAACGGGGCGGACGTGGGAGCAAAGGCGCTGCCTCGCGGGAAGAAGACTTTATCGAACACGTATTTGTTGCCAATACCCATTCCGACTTGTTGCTATTTACCCGATTCGGCAAGGTATATCGACTGAAGGTATATGAAATCCCCGATAGTGGGAAAAACAGTCGGGGACGGGCCATTCAAAATCTTGTCAATATTGCTCCGGGCGATGCCATACGCGCCTATATTACCGTGTCGGACTTTCGAACGGCTGTTCAGGGTGAGAGCTATCTCGTTTTTGCCACACGAAAAGGAATCATTAAAAAAACCTCGCTGAGCCACTTCGCGAATATTCGATCGGTCGGGATTCGTGCAATCAACATTAATGAGGGCGACGAATTACTTCAAGTGGAACAAACAGATGGTAGTAAGCAAATCGTGTTGGCATCTTCGATGGGATATGCAGTACGATTTCCCGAGAAGGAAGTGCGCCCGATGGGACGGAATGCAGCAGGGGTGCGGGGGATTCGCCTATCCGATGCCGAAAAAGATGAAGTCGTTGGCATGGTGATTGTTGCCAATCCGGAAGCAGAGGATTTGTTAGTCATTTCGGAGAAAGGTTATGGAAAGCGTACCCTTGCCTCGGAATATCGCCAGACCCACCGAGGAACTCGGGGTGTTAAAACCCTACAAATCACATCGAAGACTGGTGAGCTGATGGCAATCCTGGGAGTGGCTGAAGGCGATGACATTGTCATCATTACACGTAAGGGAGTGGTAATCCGTACCCAAGTGACTTCCAAAACCATTCGGCGGATGGGGCGAGCAACGCAAGGAGTACGCATCATCCGCTTGACCCCAGATGATGCGATTGCATCAGTGGATAAGGTCGCTCATGAGCCGGATCTCGAAGAAAAACAGAATGATGCCGCTCCTCAGCTTTTCGAAAATGGCGATCCAATGGCTGTGAATCAATAAAACCCTTTCAAACGCATTTGCCATGAAAACTAACTACATATTTTGGGTAGTGATGGGAGTAATGTGGGTAACCACAGCTGCAGCCCAGAAAAGCAAGCGAACCGATGCCATATTGTATCTCCGAGAAGGACGTATTGATGAGGCCTTGAAAGCTATCACTGATGCTTCAGAGCACCCCTCTACGGTGGAAGATCCTAAAACATGGCACTATAAGGCTAAAATTTATCTTCAGGCAGCCACCGACACCACCCGTACCGACGCCGAACAGCTGACCCTCACAGGGTATGAGGCCGTTGTAAAGGCGCTTCAAATTGACCGTAAAGGGCGGTACGAAGAAGATAATCAGCGGTTGCTTTTTCAGGCAGCGTTTCTCATCCTTAATCATGCTTTGGATCATTACAATCAGGCCATTACCCACATTCAGGATTCAGCAAAATCGGCAGCACACTTTCAGCAGACGATATTTTTACTAGAAAAGTTCTTCGAGTCGCGTGATAAGATTCGGCAACCCCAAGCATTAGATGCGAATTTGGCGCGCAGCAAACTAACAATTCCGCTGCTGCATTTTTATGCTGCCTATTCTGCGCATAAAGTCGGCGATCTGAGTGCCGCCGAAAAGCACTATCCGATGGCAATCAATGAAAAAGTTACCGAAGCTGTGGCTTTCCTTGACTATGCCGATTTGTTAGCTGCCAAAGGAGATCTCGAAGGAGCGTCGAAGGTCCTGGCACAAGGTCAGGCATTATTCCCGGATGAGAAAGCCTTGATGGATAAAGAAATCCAACTTTATGAACAAGCAGGACAAACCGAGGCTTTGATCGCACGACTGGAGAAACTGGTTGCCCAGGAGCCTGATGATGTACGATATCCCATCTATTTGGCTGGTATTTATGAAAAGCAAAAAAAAACCGATCAGGCGATCGCTCTGTATAAAAAGGCGCTGGAAAAGGATCCCGATCATGAACTGGCTTTGTACAACTTGGGAATTCTCTACTACAATCAAGGTGCTGAGTCCTACAATCAGTCGCTTGCTGAGCGCGACCAGAAAAAATCCGACCACTACCTAAAGCAGGCCAAGGAGTGGTTCGCCAAAGCCGAACCCTACCTTGAGAAGGCATACCGGAAAAATCCTGAAGATCAGTACCTAAATCGGGCGCTGAAAAAAATTTATCTCCTATTAGGAAAAACAGAGAAGCTTAAGTCGTTGAAGTAATCAATGCATACCCTGATTGTAGGGAGTGGTGGGCGCGAACACGCGCTGGGATGGCGTCTTGTTCAAGACAATCCCATGCATTCCCTGTTTTTCTTGCCTGGCAATGGGGGGACGCATCGGCTTGGGCGTAATCTGCCGGGTCCATTGAACTACCCTCGGATTCGAGAGGCAGTCGAGTTATTCGACATCGGGATGGTGGTATTTGGCCCCGAGGCCCCCTTAGTAGAGGGGTGGGCTGAACGCCTACGTCACGATTTCGGAGAACACCTTGCTGTGGTGGGACCAGATCGAGAGGGGGCACGTTTGGAAGGATCCAAAGCTTTTGCCAAAAACTTCATGCGGCGCCATGGAATCCCCACCGCCGAATACCGAACTTTTGGGCGCAGTGAGCATAGGGAACTGATCGATTATTTGAAAAGAAGCGCCTATCCATTGGTGCTCAAAGCCTCGGGCCTTGCGGCAGGAAAGGGGGTTGTGATTTGTCAAAACACCACAGAGGCATTCGAAGCCGTAGAACGCTTTTTTGTACAGCATCAGTTTGGTCAAGCAGGACACCAGGTGATAGTGGAACATTTCCTTGATGGGCAGGAATGCTCTGTATTTATTGTTACCGACGGCCATACATACCGATATTTGCCAAGTGCTCGTGACTACAAACGTGCCTATGATGCGGATCAAGGCCCCAATACGGGAGGAATGGGGGCTTTTACACCGGTGCCCTATATCAGTAATGCCATTGAAGGTAAGATCCGCACTCAGATCATTGAACGGACGTTAGATGGGTTGCAGCAAAACGGGATTGCCTTCCGAGGATTTCTCTTTTTCGGGCTGATGATTGTCGATGGTAATCCGTACGTGCTGGAATATAACATTCGGCTGGGAGACCCTGAAACGCAGGTGATTTTGCCTATGACGGAGGGGCCGTTTGCAGAAGTGTTGGAGGGTGTGGCGCGCGGGCGCTTGTCGGAAACTGGTCAATTATCATTTCGTCGGGGGGCCCAGCTGGCAGTGATTGCTGCTGCCGAAGGATATCCGATTTCCTATGAGAAAGGTTATTCGATTCAGGGCATTGAGGATGCCGAATCTGTCCCCCACGTAACGGTTTTTCATGCGGGTACACACCTTGCGGATAATGGCACCATGTATACGGCTGGCGGGCGTGTATTGGCCGTCTCAGCTCATGGTCATGACCTTTCCCAAGCCCGCAGTCGGGCATATCAAGCCATTGAAAAAATTCGTTTCCAGGGAATGTTTTATCGACGGGATATTGGTCGGTAGGGTGTGGTTATTTTCTTGCAGCCCCAATAACTATATATCGCCACGATGGAGGGATAATTCGGTCGAAGAAACGGTCGAGTTTGCCGAGGATTCGGCGTTGGCGTTCGGTGCGTCCCAAACCAGCGATCACCCCCACCGTTTCATAGCGAATTTCTTTGAAAGGTGCAAGGAGTTGGGGTAGTTCGGCATATGAAATATAGTTCCAAGTGGTGCCCCAAGGACTGAGCTTTTTGCGTCCCCATCGATGAAGAGGTGACCCGGCTAAATTTTCGGCAAATAACAACCATCCCCCAGGTCGTAATGCTCGATACATTTGGCGCACTGCAGCATAGATGCGTGCAGTCCGTCCGTATCCACCAATGGCCCCCAGCACAGACTTGAAGATGATCACATCGAAATCATTCTCATATGGGATTTCTAAGGCGTTGATGACTTTGTATTGGATACGTTCTGATACGTCATATTTTTGATGAAGGGGTTGGGCAGTGGGTTGGGGATCTTTTACATCCGAACATATCATTTGAAATCCATGCAGGGCCAACCATAGGGAAGGCCCTCCCTGGCGTGCCCCTATCTCTAATCCTTTTCCTCCGCCGAGCTGATGTACCACCGGTGTCCACACATTCAGGGCCTGAGACCAATTGAGTATGTCCCATTCGAATACGTCCGTGAGCAGCTCGTCAGAAATCTGAACCGTAGAGTCCATGAGAATAGGTGTATGCTTTGTAAAGGTCGCAACATTAAACATTCCTTTCCGAAGTTCACCAGTTATGGCGTTTCACACTATGTTTGCCCCTAAATCCTGAACGTGGAAACATGAGATTGTTTGAAAAGCATGCCGAATTGCTTCGAACAGCGATAGCATCCGTTTATGCGCGCCGATTCTATGCAGCTTTCCCTGAGCATCCGAAGGCCTACGGAGAGGATGCCTTCAAGGAAGGATGGAAAAAGTATCAATCATTGTTGAATAATCCATTTGATGAGCTGTTGCAGGAGAAAGAATTGGCGAAGTGGATTGGCAGTGAAGTGTCGCCCTATACGTTGGAGGCATTGAGGGTAACGTATCCGTCGATTTCGGTGTCGGCCCTTGTGGAGCGATCTCGGATGGCTTTCGATGAATGGAAATACGTTGCGGCGGATATTCGGGCGGGTATTTTGATAGAGAGCCTGATGCGTTTTCGCGACCGATTTTTCGAGGTGGCTCATGCCACAATGCACACTACCGGACAACCGTTGGTTATGTCATTTCAGGCATCGGGACCCCATGCGGCGGATCGAGCACTGGAAGCCATTGCGTTGGCTTACGATGAAATCACCCGCTTTGCAACACACGTTGAATGGGAAAAACCCATGGGTAAATTCTCGGTTAAACTACATAAAACGTATAAGGCATTGGGGCGGGGACCCAATGTGGTGGTGGGATGCTCGACCTTTCCAGTCTGGAACAGCGTACCGGGAATTTATGCAGCCTCCCTGACCAGTAATACCGCTATTGTCAAACCGAACAAAGGGGCAGTGCTGCCCATTGCGATTGTCGTGGCAGAAATCCAGAAAACATTGGCAGAACAGGGGATGAATTCGAATATCATCCAATTAGCCCCCGATACTCACGAACAGCCCATTACCAAGGAATTACTTGAACATCCCGATGTTCGGTTAATTGACTATACGGGGGGCACTGCTTTTGGTAATTGGATTGAATCATTGCCCGGCAAAGTGACATTTACCGAGAAAGCAGGTGTGAATGGGATTGTGTTGCATTCGGTCCATGATTTGGATGCAGTGATGCAAAATATTGCATTTTCACTGTGCTTGTATTCAAGCCAAATGTGTACGGCTCCGCAGAATATTTTTATTCCGGCGGATGGCATCGGTGGTCCCAAGGGTCGAATTTCCTACGAGGAGGTGGTGAAGGCGTTAGTGGAAGCAGTTAAAGGTGTGATTACCCATCCCAAAATGGGGGTGAACGTGTTAGGAGCTATTCAGAATGGCATGACGTGTAAGCGGGCCGAGTATGCCAAAAAATCCGAAGGACGCCTCTTGTTAGACCATATCGAAGTGGCCCACCCACACTATCCGAAAGCCCGTTTGCAGACGCCAATATTGCTGGAAACAGATATCCGCCGACACAACCTGATCGAACAGGAATGGTTTGGTCCTACAGCGTTTGTAATTAAATCCCATTCGGCTGAAGAAGGAGTGGAAACCCTACAGCGGATTGCCCAAAAGAAAGGGGCAATTTCGTCGGGACTCTATACCACCGACTCGGCGTTTAAGCAATGGGCGTTGCAAACACTTCAGCAGGCGTATGTCCCAGTATCGGTCAATCTGACCGGTATGATTTGGATGAATCAAAATGCTGCATTCTCTGATTTTCACGTAACCGGTGGCAATCCCGCGGGTAACGCTACCTTTACAGATGCCGCTTACGTGACCCGTCGGTTCGTGTGGGTAGGGCATCGGGAAAAACTCGACGATTAGGGAGTGTATCTTTCCAATCTGCGCTTGATTAATTTCAAAAGCTATGCTGAAGCTACCGTTGAATGGTCGGCAGGTTTTAACGTCTTAACGGGCCCCAACGGTAGTGGAAAAACCAATCTTCTGGATGCAATTTATTGGCTGAGTACAGGACGAAGTCGTTTTCATCGAAAAGATGTTTTCTCGATCCGCATAGGAATGTCCGAAGCGGCGCTGACGGGAACAGTCGTTGATTCGGATGGCCTATCGGGTCGTTATCACATAGGACTTTCTCAACAGAAAAAAGTGTTCCGAGTTGATGGCCGTACGATCCCATCGGTCCGAGAATACCTGGGACGAATTCCTTTAGTGCTCATCACTCCGATTGATCAGGAACTCATCGTAGGAAGCCGTGAAATCCGACGACGGTACTTTGATATGCTTTTTTCTAAGGCTGCCGATGAATATTTGGTGGATGTTGTTCGCTATCATCGATTGCTTCGGCAGCGCAATCAGATACTTAAAGATTATTCAGTCGAGGCGGAATTAGTTCCCCTCTTGGAAGTAATTGATTATATGCTGGCGCCATTGATGGAGCGTATCCGATCGTATCGAAAGGCGGCCGTAGCAGCATTGCTGCCCCACCTGATGCATATTCATCAAGTGTTGTCCCACAGTGCTGAAACC
>CAYVLB010000093.1:0-7368 GCA_964452325.1 uncultured Sphingobacteriales bacterium
TCATCAGGCCCATGCATTGATGGTGCCCAGCCGCCTTGAATCCTTTTGTGTTGCCGCTGTCGAAGCCCTGATGTGTGGCCGTCCAGTGGTAGCAACCCAATCGGGTGGACCCGAGGAAATTATCCGACCACCCAATGAAGGCATCCTTACTGCCATCCACAGCGATGCACTGACCGAAGGAATGATCGAACTGATGAATCGCCATTCCAATTTTGATCCCATCAACTTACATCATTCGACAGTCCATCGATTTTCCCCGGAGGTGATCATTCCCCGCCTTGCAGAATGGTTGAGCATTTAATAAGGAGGGCACTGGCGATGCAAGAACCAAAGGGCATGTACTTCGTTCTCATTGGCATAATTCTCAGAAGGAAGGCCTACATCACGGGCTAATAGGTCAGCAAAATGCCATAATCCGTTGGGGTCAACCCACCGACGCCGCTGAAAATACCTGGGTCTGCACTGTTTAATCCATTTACCCAACCAACGGAGCCATTGCGGACGGGATGGATGAGAAGCAGGAAAGTCTACTTTCCATGGCCGGAAATAGTGCCGAAAAGCCGCTTGAAGAAACAAGCGACGCCCCCGACGCATCACATACGGTAACGAATACCAAAATCGGACCACTGCGTCATCCCAGAAAGGCAATAGCCAGCGCAGGCCCCAAAAGTCGAAAACCCGAACAGAATTCACCGAAAATTTGGCCAGTCGGTTCCGATTACGCCACCATTCATATACGTTCTGTGCCCCTCCGGCATCATGCCATTCCCATCCTATCAGTTCTCTGGCAATGCGCTGTTTCAATTGATTCGCCCCCCGCTTTGGGAAGAACGGTTGTTTCACAATCCATTCGGCCAGCCCAGCCACATCTTCCGGAAAAGAATTGGCCGGTACCATCGGAATGCCATTTTGAGCGCCCGTACACATTCCCGAAACAACCACACCATCGCATGGAATAAGCCGATGCCGTAGCAAATATTCCACTGCAAAAAAATCTTGTTCGTGGGCCACACCCGCATATTGTGATGCAAAGCGGTCATAGGCCTTACCTACACGTGTCAGATAACTTCGAAACATCTCTGGCGAATAGGAGACAAAATGCCACTGAATATTCAATTGCTTCGCCACACGGTAGGCGATATTTACCTCGGGGCTGCCTGGCATCCCATAAGTGTAGGCAATTAATTCCTTGACCCCGGCCTTCCGGAGTATCACTGCCAGCAGGCGGCTATCATAGCCCCCACTCAGCGGAATCAGTACTGGCCTTCCAGCAATCCCATCAAGTGCCCGCAGGGCGCTTGCATCCATCACATCGACGAAACTCTTTTCGGCCACTTCCCACGAAACCCGATCTGAAGGCCCCTGATATGCGGTTCTGTCTTCTTCAATTGCTAACTGTCCTTGGCGTTTATGATAAGTTAATCTCTGATACGGTAACAACTGAAAAATGAAGGGCAATAGGGTTTCGTTACCCAACACACAATAAATATGACGCCATTCGAGGTAACATTCTTTCCGGCACTGTCGAACACCGAAATGACGTGCCAACAGTACGGCATTATCACTTATGGCAAATTGCTTGCCGTCCCAATAGTAAAAAAGCGGAATACTGCGGGCTGAATCCACCGCTGCCCGCAAAAACGAATCTGTCTCTTCGATCAATGCGAAAGGAAAACCTTGCTGTAAGAAATTCTGGTATAGTTCAGCAAACGTTCCTTGCTTGAATGAGACACCGTAGGCCGGGGTTCGCCATCGAATACGCCCCTGGTGTTTCCACTGCGTCGATGAAAAATGGCATGGGAAAAAGTATGAATCTGGCATAAGATGCCCTACTATACTGGCACATTATATTCCCGTAGGACCTCATTGAGCGAGGTCTTACGATCGGTCTTTTCGCTACGTTGACCAATAATGAGCGCGCACGGTAAATAATATTCACCCGCGGGGAATTGCTTGGGACGTACTCCGGGAACCACCACACTATACGGAGGCACTTCACCACGATATTCTCGGGGGGGACAGGTCGTTACATCAATAATGGGAGTTGATGCAGTGATGACGGTATTGGCACCCAATACAGCTCCTTCCCTCACCCAAACCCCCTCAACAATAATGCATCTCGATCCGACAAACACATTATCCTCAATAATCACAGGAGCTGCCTGGACAGGCTCAAGCACACCCCCGATTCCTACACCTCCCGATAGATGCACATATCGGCCAATTTGAGCACATGATCCCACTGTTGCCCATGTATCCACCATGGTTCCCCGACCAACATATGCCCCAATGTTGATATACGAAGGCATTAACACAGCCTCGGGATGTACAAAAGCTCCATGTCGGACCACGCTCATCGGCACCATTCGAGGTGCAGGACCAACGAAGGGTTGATAGACCGGAATCTTGTCATAAAACATAAAATCACCTGCTACCATTCGACGCATTGGCTGAATCTGGAAGTATAACAAAATGGCTTGCTTAACCCATTGATGAACCTTCCAGCCATCCACTCCAGGCTCAGCTACCCTCACCTGACCTTTCGACAACTGGCGGATTACTTCCCGCACAGCCGCCTGATAAATAGGTTGTTGAAGATGCTGCTCAGGATCTTCAAGAATGTACTGAATTTGTTCTGACAGGTTCATTGTCCTTTTCATTTAATCATTTAACCCACAACGACAACCCGATCACATGAGCATATGCAAAAGCTGTCAGTACCAGTTGTTTTAGCATAAAGGTAAGACGTTGTGGGGTACGGGCCCGAGCAACAAACCCCCAATGGTAAAAAAAGATGACACCATAGAAAAGTGCATAATATTGGCGTTGGCTATGATAAACGTAGTTTCCCCACCACAGGTGGAGAAGCAATGCACCGATCAAGAGCATTCCATGATAGATAATGGTGCCCTGGCGTCCCAGGCGGGTGGCCAAGGTATGTTTTCCCGATACTCGATCGGTAGGAATATCTCGGAGGTTATTAAGATTCAATACGGCCGTAGAAAGTAAGCCATAAGCTGCGCCAATGATCCAATGAATGGCTTCAAAATGCCCGGTTACTAGCCAGAATCCTGCTCCTATGGCCATCGGCCCGAAGAAGACAAACACTGCCAGATCGCCAAGTCCTCGATAGCCATATGGCTGTGCGGTAGCCGTGTAGGCACGCGCAGCCCATAGGGATGCCAACCCTGCAGCCCAAAGTCCTCCTTTGATTATCCAAGAGGTGGGTGATAAGACAATGGCCATGCTGCCCGCCGCTAATGCTATGCCCGTCCACCAGTTCATGCCTTTCCGCAGATCACGTACCGAGATTTGTTGCTTATGAATCGCCCGCCGAGGCCCTATGCGATGTACATCAGCACCATGCCGCAAGTCTCCGTAATCATTGGCCACATTCGATAAGATCTGAAGGGCCAGGATGGTTATAGTATAGGCTATCCATGCAGGCACATGCCATTGCTGGGCATGCACTGCGAGATAGCCCACCAAAGACGCCGCCCCCAACGCCAACAATAGCGTAGGAAGTCGGAATGTAGAGATCCAGGCTCCTGCTTTTCCCATCAAGGGAACTTAGGAAACTTGTGAAAGTTGGGTTTTCGCTTTTCAAGAAAAGCATTTTTACCCTCTTTCGCCTCATCAGTCAGGTAGTACAGTAACGTGGAATTGCCTGCCAGGGCTTGTAAACCCATCTGCCCATCCAGTTCAGCATTAAAAGCTGCTTTGAGCATTCGGATGGCAATGGGACTTTTTTCGGCGATTTTGCGAGCCCATTCCACGGTAGTTTGTTCTAACATATCAAGGGGGACGACCTTGTTGACCAGTCCCATCTGAAAAGCCTCTTCCGCACTATATTGTTCACAGAGGAACCAGATTTCTCGGGCTTTCTTCTGCCCCACATGACGGGCCAGAAAAGAAGCCCCTAACCCGCCATCAAAGCTACCTACCTTGGGACCTGTTTGTCCAAATACCGCATTGTCAGCAGCAATGGTAAGATCACATATGACATGCAACACGTGTCCACCTCCGATGGCATATCCTGCCACTGCTGCAATAACTGCCTTGGGCAAGTATCGAATCATATACTGAAGGTCCAGCACATTCAGTCGGGGAATGCCCTCCTCAGGATCCACATATCCTCCATGTCCACGCACCGACTGATCACCCCCACTGCAAAATGCACGCCCGCCCTCACCAGTCAGAATCGCTACATGAATGTCTGGGTCGAAACGGACGGTTCGGAAGGCATCCATCATCTCATCAACAGTCTTGGGGGTAAAGGCATTGTGAACCTGCGGACGATTAATGCTGACGCGCGCAATATGATCGTAATACTCAAACTTAATCTCCTCATACTCACGGATCGTCTGCCATGGCAGCTTCCACCTCAGAAGCGGTTCAAAATCCTTAATCGGCATACATGACTGCTTTTAACTGTTGAATCACTTCCCTTGCATTGGGCAAAAAACGCTCTGCCAGCGTAGGTGCATACGGCGCAGGGACATCAGCCGTTGTACATCGCATGATAGGGGCATCAAGGTAGTCAAATGCCCGCCGCTGCAGTTGATACGCAATTTCTGCACTTATCGATGCCATGGGCCATGCTTCTTCAACAATCACTGCCCGATTGGTTTTTTGAACCGAACGTACCAATGTTTCTACATCAATCGGACGCAATGATCGCAAATCGATGAGTTCAATATCATATCCCTCTTTGGCTAACGCATCGACTGCTTCTTGGGCTACGTGACGCATCTTGCCCCATGCAATAACAGTGGCATCGGTTCCTTCGTTAACTACCTCTGCCTGCCCAATTGGCACCACATATTCTTCCGCTGGGACAGGCCCCTTATGGTTGTACATCAATTCTGACTCGAGCACCAATACGGGATCATCATCACGAATAGCACTTTTGAGCAGACCTTTAGCATCGTACGGTGTAGCAGGTTCAACGACCTTAAGGCCTGGCACGTTGGCGAACCAATTACCCAGCGACTGGGAATGTTGCGACCCCAGCTGTCCTGCAAACCCAGAAGGACCACGGAACACCATAGGAACATTAAACTGCCCCCCCGACATGTATAACATTTTAGCAGCACTATTGACAATCTGATCAACTGCCAACAATGCAAAGTTCCACGTCATAAACTCTACAATGGGGCGCAGACCATTCATGGCAGCACCCACTCCAATCCCCGCAAACCCCAATTCTGAAATGGGAGTATCAATCACCCGTTCAGGTCCAAAACGTTCCAACATTCCTTGGCTGACCTTATAAGCCCCCTGATATTGAGCAACTTCCTCACCGATCAGGAATACATTCGGATCCCGCTCCATCTCTTCGATCATGGCTTCCCGAAGGGCCTGTCGAAACTGGATAATGCGTTCAGACATGGGCACAACTTAGCTGGCCGTGCAAACTTACAAGATGAAAGATCCATAACGAAAAGAACCAGGCTACCCGGATACTTGCTTGTGCATTATCGCAAGGAGCCCACAAACATGAATGCTACGAAGTGGATACGCACTTTTCCCTACTAATCTCCATAAGAAGGCATCCCCATGGAATCAACATGCGTTAACTTTGCCGCCACTTTCTTGTATAAATAGTTCGAAGAGGCATGAGCGAAAAAATCCGCATTGAAAACGGCCGGCTTATCGTACCCGATCATCCGATTATTCCGTACATCGAAGGCGACGGCATCGGAATTGATATTTGGCCAGCGGCACGCCACGTGTTGAATGCTGCAGTGGCTAAAGCTTTCTCTGGCCGACGCTCGATCGAATGGAAAGAAGTACTCGCAGGAGAGAAAGCACACCGTGCTACTGGTGAATGGCTCCCAAAAGCCACTTTGGAAGCTTTTCAGGAATATTTAGTGGGGATTAAGGGCCCATTGACGACACCCGTGGGGGGAGGTATTCGATCCCTAAATGTGGCGTTGCGGCAAGCACTTGACCTTTACGTATGTCTTCGTCCGGTTCGATGGTTTGAGGGAGTGCCTTCACCGGTAAAGCATCCCGAAAAAGTCAATATGCACATTTTTCGAGAAAATACTGAAGACGTCTATGCCGGTGTAGAATTTATGATGGGAACGGCGGAAAATAGCAAGCTGCTACAATTCCTGCAGGAAGAGTTGGGCGTAACGAAAATTCGTTTTCCCGAAACTTCCTCGCTGGGCATCAAGCCTATCTCAAAGGAAGGAACGGAACGGCTCGTCAAGGCAGCGATTCAGTATGCCATCGATCGGAAATTACCTTCTGTTACCCTAGTCCATAAGGGTAACATCATGAAATTTACTGAAGGAATGTTCCGCAAATGGGGCTATGAGGTGGCAGAACGAGCGTTTGCCGATAAGGTGTTTACATGGGCACAATGGGAGCGCATCGCCAAGTCGAAAGGCAAAGAAGCTGCCAATGCCGCCCAACAGATCGCCGAACAGGAAGGTAAAGTCATTGTTAAGGACGTCATTGCCGATGCATTTCTCCAGCAAATTCTTTTACGTCCGGCAGAATATTCGGTGATCGCTACCACCAATCTCAACGGCGATTATATTTCAGATGCGCTGGCAGCCCAAGTCGGAGGAATCGGAATCGCACCCGGTGGAAACATCAACTACACCACAGGGCACGCCATCTTTGAAGCCACTCATGGGACCGCCCCAAAATATGCCGGGCAAGATAAAGTCAACCCCAGCTCGGTCATCCTCTCGGGAGCTTTGATGTTGGAATATATAGGATGGTTTGAAGCCGCCCAACTCATTTACAAAGGGGTAGAAGGAGCAATTCAGGCTAAGGAGGTGACCTATGATTTTCATCGACTCATGGAAGGTGCCCATTTAATGAAATGTTCGGAGTTTGGGAAAGCCGTAGTCCGGCACATGGATGACTGATTGGGCAAGGCAAAACAGTTGAGCAGAAATATCGTTAATTATTAGGCAAACTCAAAGGATCTATGCGTAGGCGATGGGTATGGTTAGGATGGGGGATGTTGTTCATGGGATGGGAAGTCGCAGCGGCTTACTTGCTGCTGCCGATGGACGAACCGCAAAAGAATCACCTAAAGGCCTACGGAATCACCTATTGGGTACTTCAGCACGGAAGCGAGGCTTATTGGTTGCTGAACTATCGCGGCGGGAGTTTTGCTTTTCCGTATCACGAAGTTTTCGAGCGAGAGTGCAAAGTACGGGGTGTTACCTACGAAATATTACCCGATGCCTCATTCCGCCAACTTCAAGACGAACTATCCAGCCCAGCCGTCAATATGGATATCGTTGAGCTTGATAAGCCACCCCGCATTGCTGTTTATTCCCCCAAAATCAAGCAGCCATGGGATGATGCGGTCACATTGGTACTTACGTATGCAGAGATTCC
>CAYVLB010000094.1:0-4198 GCA_964452325.1 uncultured Sphingobacteriales bacterium
GGCTATTTGTTTCACATAACGGTCCATCAGAATATCATAACGGGCATACAATTCACTTTTACTAAGAACGCCGTATTTTTCAAACAAACGGATGATCCGATCTTGCTTGTAGATGTCGATGGCTTCGGGGGTGGCCCGCAAGTTTGCCAAACCCCGTCGTTGGGCTTCAGCTCGCCATTCGTCGGAGTAGTTGTCGCCTTCAAACAAGATAGGATCAGCGTCCTTGATGTATTGCGATAACACCTCCAATATTGCCATTTGCATGGATAGCCCTTCTGCCCGTTTGGCGTGATAGTCTTCATAAAAGCGGTTGAGTTGATCTGCCACAATCAGATTCAACACAATCATTGGCGAGGCGGTATTGGCCGAAGCTCCCACTGCTCGTAATTCAAATTTATTGCCTGTAAAAGCAAATGGTGATGTTCGGTTACGATCGGTATTATCCAACAACACCTCAGGAATGGTAGGGATATCCAAAGAAGTAATGTTTTCCAGCTCGGCTTCCAATACATTCCGATAGTTCTTGGTTTTCAGCTGCTCAAGAACATTGTGCAACACATCTCCGATAAACACGGAGATGATGGCTGGAGGGGCTTCGTTGGCACCCAAGCGGTAATCATTGCCAGCGCTGGCAATGGAAGCACGGAGTAGGTCGTGATAATTGTATACTGCTTTAATCACATTCACAAAAAACACCAAGAAACGAAGGTTCTCTTCGGGGGTTTTGCCAGGATTAAGGAGGTTTTGTCCTTCAAAAGCAATTGACCAGTTGCAGTGCTTGCCCGAGCCGTTGATCCCTGCAAATGGTTTTTCGTGCAATAGTACTTCCATGTTTTTACGGCGGGCAACAATGCGCAAGAGGTTCATCAATAGCTGATTGTGATCTACTGCACGATTGACTTCTTCAAATAAGGGAGCGCATTCATATTGGGATGGTGCTACTTCATTGTGACGGGTTTTCAGGGGAATACCCAGCCGAAGTGCCTCTTTTTCAAGTTCGGTCATAAATTCATATACACGTTCGGGAATAAATCCAAAATAGTGATCCTCGAGCTGTTGTCCTCGGGCAGGCTTACGACCGATCACGGTGCGTCCTGCCATAACCAAGTCTTTACGGAGGGTATAAAAGGCACGATCAATGAGAAAGTATTCCTGTTCGATGCCCAGGGTCGCTTCGACCCGATCTCCCGACATACCAAGGACTTTAGCCACCTTTCGAACAATCGTTTCCAACGCAATGATGCTACGAAGCAATGGCGTCTTATAGTCGAGTGCCTCGCCTGTATAGGAAATAAAAACCGTAGGAATACACAGGGTCCGTCCTCCGCTCATTTCAAATATAAAAGGAGCAGATCGGGGATCCCATGCCGTGTAACCACGCGCTTCAAAAGTGTTGCGAAGCCCCCCGCTGGGAAAGCTGGAGGCATCCGGCTCTTGTTGGAAAAGTGCTTGACCTGAAAAACGTTCGATCGGATGTCCATTATTTAACGAAAAGAACGCATCGTGTTTTTCCGCAGTAAGTCCAGTGAGGGGCTGGAACCAATGCGTATAGTGCGTGGCTCCCTTTTCTATTGCCCATTGCTTCATGCCGTTGGCAATTTCTTCGGCAATCGATCGGTCGATTTTTCCACCCACACGGATCACTTCTTTCCAACGCCGATACGCTTGCCGTGACAGATAATGTTGCATTTTGACATCGTCAAATACCAACTCATTGTAGATGCGTGAGAAGGGAGCATCGATGCCGTTGTGTTTCGGAATATCCCGATTCAATAATTCCGAGAATGCCAATTCTCGAAAAGAACTCATGACAGCGAATATTTAACGGGGCAAATATATTTTTTGCCTCTATGTGGAAAAACATATCTCAAACCTTCCTTACGAAAGGAAAAGGTGCTTCCACATTCTCTTATGCCAGGCATATTTAAGCGTCGATGGCAATGACCACCACCAATATCGGTTCACTTCCACCGAAAACGATGGTTCCATATAGCAATTGATCACGCATCCTTCGCATTGCGGATAGCGTCCCTCCATACGCACCAGCTTTTGCACCTGTTCCGACCGCCATAAATCATACAGGCGTCCCTCAATAGGAAGGGAATGCTTTTCAAGATGATAGCATGGCAAGATGAGTCGATCATCCGGCGATATGACAATGCTGCTGGATGCCGCCCGGCACACCGGCCGGTCAATATGATTGCCGCCATCTTCTCGAAGCCGGAGAAAGGCCTCGTTGAGATATACATTGGGACGACGAGCCCACTTTCGAAGCGTTTGAAGGGCATCGGGTCCCAATTCATCTTGGATTTCATGATAGGAAAATACCGGATTGAGAATCAACATCAGGTTACGCGGCAGCACAAAGCGATGGTAAACAGCTTCGATTTCATCTACGTTTCGACTGGTAACGGTGAAAAGAATGTCAGGGCGTTCTCCCAGCGATTGGGCGATATCCAACGACCGTATGAAAAAAGAATAACATTCAACGCCCCGGGAGGCGTTGTGGGAGGCTTCCTCAACTGAGTCTAGCGAGAAGTGAAGCATATCGACCACTCCCTTCAGTGCTTCGGCCCGCTTGGGATACAGTAAGGTATTGGTGGTTACGGTGGTGATGAATCCCATCTCCTTGGCCCAACGAAGGTAGTCTGGCAGGTGACGATGTAAAAGAGGCTCACCACCTGTAAAGTCGATCACACGTACGCCCAGTCGTCGAAGATCATAAAGATTTCGTTGTACGGCTTCTTGGTAAGCATATGGCGAGGGCCGCTCCCAAATATCACAAAACCAACACCGGGCATTGCAACGATAGGTAAGGTAGTAGTTAGCTAAAACTGGATCACGGATTAAGCGCATCTACGCAGATATGATGACCTCTTTACCATTACCGTTGGCCACCGATTTCTTGGGTTTTTGCAATAAGATTCGCAGCAAACGTACCAATGTTGTTTGGAGCTGACGTCGATCCACAATCGCATCGACGAAGCCGTGTTCCAACAAAAACTCCGATCGCTGGAATCCTTCTGGCAAGTCTTTTCCAATGGCTTCTTTGATCACCCGTGGTCCTGCAAATCCGATCAAAGCCCCCGGTTCTGCCAAATGAATATCTCCCAACATTGCATACGAAGCCGTTACTCCGCCGGTAGTTGGGTCGGTCAGCACCACAATATATGGCATGCCTGCTACCCGCAATTCACTCAATGCGGCCGAAGTCTTGGCCATTTGCATCAACGAGAAAGCCGATTCTTGCATTCGGGCACCACCCGATTTGGAAATCATTACCAATGGAAATTTTTGTTCTGCACAATAGTGCATGGCCCGCTTGATGCGTTCACCGACCACTGTTCCCATGCTTCCACCGATGAATGTAAAGTCCATGCATCCGATCACCACCGATAATCGATCCATTCGGCCTTTGGCTACCACAACTGCTTCGGAAGATTGGCTTTTCGTACGTGCCTCATCCAACCGTCGAGAATATGGCTTTTTGTCTTCAAATCCGAGCGCATCTTTCGGCAACACTTCCTCAAAAAGCAATTCATACTTGCCGTCAAAAAGCAATGCAAAATATTCTTTCGGCCCAATCCGAAAATGGTAACCATCTTTGGGGCACACGTAGGCATTTGCTTCAATCTCCTTGACAGGGATGATTTCTCCGCACGAAGGGCATTTATTCCATACTCCTTCCGGGATCTCTTTTTTCGAACGGGTCAGGATATTTTTGGCAACGCGCTTAAACCAGTTCATTAGGCAATATCAATGTCGGGATTAAGGTATACATCTTGGATGGCGTTCAGGAGTTGGACACCTTCTTTCATCGGCTTTTGGAATGCTTTGCGGCCACTAATAAGCCCTGTTCCTCCTGCCCGTTTATTGACTACTGCAGTGCGGAGGGCTTGCTGAAGATCATTTTTTCCAGAAGGCCCTCCCGAATTAATCAGGCCCACCCGCCCCATATAGCAATTTGCCACCTGATAACGCGTTAAGTCAATGGGATGGTCAGAGGTAAGTTTTTCGTATACCAAAGGGTGGGTTTTCCCAAACTTCAATGCAGTAAATCCACCATTGGTTTCGGGTTGCTTTTGCTTAATAATATCGGCTTTGAGGGTAACGCCCAAGTGATTAGCTTGGCCCGTAAGGTCTGCAGCCACATGATAGTCTGTTCCCTCCCGCTTAAATGTCGAATTGCGTAAATAAG
>CAYVLB010000094.1:4208-7301 GCA_964452325.1 uncultured Sphingobacteriales bacterium
TAAATAAGCCCACAAAACGGTAGCCATTCCTAATTCATGGGCAACTTCAAATGCTTCTGCAATTTCCACAATCTGACGATTCGACTCTGGCGACCCAAAATAGATGGTTGCCCCTACCGCCACTGCCCCCAAGTTCCATGCCTCCTCAATGGTTCCATAAAGGATTTGATCGTACTTATTGGGGTAGGTGAGGAGTTCGTTATGATTGATTTTAACAATAAAAGGAATCTTATGGGCGTATTTGCGGGACACCGAAGCCAACACCCCAAAAGTAGTGGCCACCGCATTGCATCCTCCTTCAATAGCCAATCGAACGATGTTTTCTGGATCGAAATAGATTGGATTGGGAGCAAAAGATGCCCCCGCCGAATGCTCAATACCTTGATCAACGGGAAGGATTGACAAATAACCAGTATTCGCCAGTCTTCCACTTCCATACAACGTTTGAAGACTGCGCAACACTTGCGGGCTACGGTCTGAGTAAACCCATAAACGGTCAATGACATCGGGGCTCGGCAAATGCAACATTTCTTTGGGAATCGTTGTACTGGTGTGATTCAACAGGTAATCGCTTTCCGAGCCCAAGAGTTCGACGATACGGTCAGTAGTTAGCATCAGAAAATGCCCTTTTCCTTCTTCGGGGCAAACTTAAATAAAAAGACCCCTGCTTTACTAATGACAATTCACGGTGCGATTGGACGGCGTAGTACCCAAATATCAGGGCGTCCCAGCTTTTTCCGAAAGAATGGTAGAAGCTGTCGGGCTTCTGATTCGGAGCGGGTGCTCACCAGCACCACACGGAAACGCCCATCCCCCTCGATTACCTCTGCCCGGAATCCCATCTGCTGAAACTGCCGGGCGGCCCGTTGCGCCGGAAGGCGTCGAGCATATGATGCTGCAATCAGCAAAAACTCGTTCTCGGAATCGGTAGGAGATGCTACCACCGATCCTGAGTCGACTGCTTGGGGGGGTGTCTCGGAGACCTCATCTTCCAGATTGGGTGAAGAAACTCTGTCTTGTTCAGTTTCCCATGCAAATCCAGCCATGGCAGGTTGAGGCGAAAGTCGGGGCAGTCCTTGTTCAATCAACCAAAAACCTAATATTGCCATCACCCATACCGCTGCTATTTGCATCCATTCCCTCTTTGGGGAATCCGACATTAGTTGTTGTAATGGTTGATGGGAAGCCGCTTTTTGCTTTGTGGGACGAACTGAAATTGGAGGCAGCATCCATGTTTCAAGACGATAGGTAGCATCTGGCAACGGATGAAATACTACCCGACCATCTGCATCGCGTCGGAAACTCCCCACATCTGCCAGATGTACTACACCTCCTCCTAATATGGTTTCTTTCCATGATTTTATGAAGTGATGCCATTGAGAGGCGATATCGTCTAAACTCCATCCCCACTCTCGATGCAACAAGGCAAATAATTCGCCGTCGTCTGCCACAATTAACGGAGTAAAGGAAATACGAACGCCTGGAGGAAAATACACCGATTGCAACCGGTCGAATCGTGCCCGTCGCGGGGATGTGAGCAAGGCACCCCATCCCGGAAGTACCACATGCCCTTTTTCTAACAATAGTGCATGCACCGCCGCAGACACCGCCCGAATAAACGCATCAAGGTTTGTCATTGTCTTGGCTTCGGCTAAGTGTCAACACATATTGGCTCACTGCCTGAATTTCATCGTCGGAGAGGTGCCCTTCGAAAGCGGGCATCGTTTTGGGACCTTCTTTGATTATCTTTGGAATCTCAAAGAAGGATAGACGCGTACTTACCAATGGTTTCGCTCCGCTGCGTCTCGCCATACCATCAACTCCATGGCACGGCGCACATAACTGTTCGTAAATCACCTGCCCCCGTTTAAGGGGATCAGTAATATGCGCCTCTTCAATACGGACCGCCGCTACCGTCTCCTCTAACCATGTCGATCGACCCGTCAACGTTTTGGTATTGGAAATGACGTAAAGGTAAAAAAACACAAATAGATTTAACACGGCGAAAAGTTTGCTCCCCGATCGAAATGCCCGAAAACCAATGAAGAAAAATAGAAACACCCCCACCAACTTCACTGTGAGCCAAAGCTCGCCAATAAAAGCCGATTGAAAGTAAAGGTAAACCCCCGTAGCTACCATCAGCAAACCCACTGTACCTTCCACTACCCGTGTCCGACGTGAAAAAAGCACCAACGCTTCTTGCTTATTTGCCAAAAGCAAAATCGTCTTTATCAAGTAAAGTAGGAAAAAAAATAACACGGCTGCCACGTGGGTGTGGCTCATTCCAATGTACATATCGCTAACCAATTGGCTTGCGCAAACATACAGACTTTACGACTTTCCTTGTCCGTTCCGTCGTCATCAATTGTTAATCTCGCTAGGCAATAGGGGAGCACCATAAAAGTGACAACTCCTTTATGGAAAGGGAAGGGGCAGATGCTGTATTTCATCAATAAAGGGATATCCTCGGTTTCTCCTTCAGCACTTGGCATTATTATCTTTGCCTCATGCCCTCTGAAGTCTTAAAAAATCCGGAAATGATTACGGCTGAGAAGCTCAAAAAACGAGAAGGTGTTCAACGTACCCAAAAAAAGTATGTACCCCGACATAAAGTCCGCATTGTCACTGCCGCATCATTGTTTGATGGGCACGATGCCGCCATCAATATTATGCGGCGGATTATGCAAGATACGGGTGCAGAAATTATTCATTTGGGACACAACCGAAGTGTAAAAGAAATCGTAGATGCTGCCATTCAAGAAGACGCCCAGGCTGTGGCCTGTACTTCCTATCAGGGCGGGCACATGGAATTTTTCAAATATCTATATGACATGCTTCGTACGCGAGGGGCGGGGCATATCAAAGTGTTCGGAGGGGGAGGGGGTACGATCTTGCCTGAGGAAGCGGAAGAGTTACACCAATACGGCATTGCCCGCATTTATTTGCCGGATGATGGGCGGGTGATGGGTCTGCAAGGGATGATTAACGATGTGATTCGACAATCCGACTTTCCCACCGTTCGTACCATTGAGGATGTTGACTTTGACAAGGTTCGTTCCGGTGATCAACTTCATCTGGCCCGGGCAATTACAT
>CAYVLB010000095.1:0-7267 GCA_964452325.1 uncultured Sphingobacteriales bacterium
GCAACGGATGCTGTTTGACCATTATTCCATTCAAGCGCGTGAGTTATTGCCCCAGATGTGGGAAATGACAGTTTCGGCACGGAACTGGAATGGAGCTCATCAACGGGCGTTGGAAATGCTTCGGAATTGGGATTATCGATATGAGATCGATCGTTCGGAGCCATTGATTTTTGAGATGTGGATGATGAAGTGGGTTGAATATGCGGCAAAAGACGAAATGGGGGATTCGCTTTTCTCATTTTTTAGGGATATCAACCTATATACGGGCTATTTCCCTGCACGACTGATGGATCACCTTGAGTCACCATGGTTCGACAATGTCCATACCTTTTCCCGTGAGGATGCTCAAGATATTTTGGCAATGGCGTTTGATAGTGTGGTAGTGGAACTGGTTCGCAAGTATGGTGATTTGGAAATGATTCGATGGGGACGGGCACATCCGCTCATGCTACGTCATCCCTTGGGGCAGGTTCGGATGCTTGATTGGCTATTTTCGTTGAATCGCGAAGTAGCGGCTCCTGGCAATGCCCACACCCTTAACCCATTCAAATACGATTGGAGTCGTCCCTTTGAAGCAATTCATGGGGCATCTCAGAAGCACATATATTCGGTGGCTAACTGGGATGCTTCTCGTTCGGTGCTTCCTACGGGGGTCTCTGGAATTCCAGCCAGCCCGTTTTATTGCAATCAAACCGATACTTATGTTAGGGGTGGGCTTTTCCCGGAGGTGTTTTCGATCGAGCAGGTGGAAAGAAGTGCAATGCATCGGTTAGAGCTAATTCCGAAATGAAGTATTTAGCTATAAAGGCATACATTTGCTGCTTAATAAAAGCTAATGCGTTATGAGGATTTTAAAAGTAAGCTGGCTTGTTGTATTGGCAATGCCATTATCAATGCTGATTGTGGGATGTGAGAAAGGTTCCAATCAAGACGAAAATTCGCCAGAAAATACCGTACCTGAGAATTTCGTTAAGAAAGTGGTAATTGAAGAAGTCACGGGAGAATGGTGCGCTGCATGTCCCCGCGGGGCTGGGAAGTTAGAGGAATTATTGCAGACGTATGGCGATAAGGTGGTTGTGATTTCAGTCCATGAGGGTGATCCGTTCGAACGGAAAGATTACTACCGCGAGTTGTCGACCCTTCAAGCGGCAGTTTCGGGCAATAATACCATTTCTTTTCCCTCCGTTGCCATTGACCGTCGGCTATGGAATCAAGGCAAGGCTTTGCTGCTAACACTGTTGGATGGCTGGGAAACTCCTATTCAGGAACAAATGGGCAAAAGTGCGGATGCGGGATTATACATTGAATCTAACATTGCGGAGAACAAGTTGTACATTACTATATATGTGGCTTCTAAAACTGCCTATAATAGCCTTCGTTTAATGGTTACAGTATGTGAAAATGATATCCCCGAGAGTGCACCGGGTGCTCAGAAAGGAGCTAATGGAGATTACGTGCATCAACACGTGCTACGGGAGTATCCTACTGGTGCTCAGGGAGAGGCGATCACTTTGGAGCCTGGCAAGGTGTGGAAAAAAACATATGTTATTGATTTGACCAATACTGGTTATAAAACTGACAAATTGGAGGTGGGTGCCTATATTCGGCATCATGATCCGTCGAATAAAAACTATACGGTGGTCAATGCCCAGAAAACAATGGCGGGTCAGAGTTCAGGATGGAATTAAGTGGGGCTTAGGGTGTTAATGGTACGTCCTTCGGTGCTTGGTCTGTGCCGAAGGGCGTTTATTTTTTTAGGCATTCTTCGAGGGATATTTACCTTTGCCGGCAACCCCAAAGCAAACATTCCGTGATGCGCCCATATTTCCTATTGAGTGCAATATTGTTTTTTACGATGGCCTGTGGTTCTAAAAAGAAAGTGATTCGGGCTACTTCGCCAGCAGACAAGGTAGCTGTCAAGTCTGTGGGCAGTTATTACGAAGTTTTTCCTTCGCATTTGCAATATGATCGCCCCAGTTTGCCAGAGAATTTTCACTATCGCCGTTTGCCCAATGGCTTGGAAGTTCTTGTAATAGAGAACCATGCGGTGCCCCTGGTCACGGTGGAAATTGCCGTTCACAATGGGTCATTTACCGAAGATTCTACCCTTGACGGCTTATCTCATTTGTATGAACACATGTTTTTCAAGGCCAATAGGGACTATCCCAATCAAGAATCCTTCATGCAGCGGGTCAAAGAACTGGGGATCGTTTTTAATGGGACCACTTCTAATGAGCGGGTGAATTATTTCTTTACGATGCCCTCACGGAACGTTAAAGAGGGGCTGGAATTCATGCGATCGGCGATCTTGGGTCCCCTTTTCCTTGAGGAAGAGATGAGGAAAGAGAACGTAGTAGTGGCAGGGGAGTTTCAACGCAATGAGTCCAGTCCGTTTTTTCATCTCAACTTCCGTTTGCGTCAATATTTATGGCAAAATAATTTTACCCGTAAGAACCCGATTGGCAATTATGATGTCATTCTGAATGCAACGCCGGAAATCATGCGAAAAATCCAACATCGTTACTACTATCCGAATAATTCCATATTGGTGGTAGCTGGTGATGTAAAACCCGACGAAATTTTTCAATGGGCTGAAGAATTGTTTGGCGGATGGAAGTCATCGGAGTTTGATATTTTTAGGAAGTATCCTGTGCCGCGCTTTAAGCCAGTTCCCCATAATATTACATTTATTGAAACGCGGCAAGAGGCCCGTGTTCCGATTTATCAGCAGGCCTATCATGGCCCCAGTACTTTGGAAGACATCAAGGCCACGTATGCTGCCGATGTGTTTTCATATATTCTTGGTCAGAAGGGCTCGAAGTTTCAAAAAAATCTGGTAGATAGTGGTTATGCCCTTCAAGCCAACATTTCGTATTACACGCAGCGTTTTGTTGGGCCGATTACCATTATGATGGTGCCCAATCCGCAACGGATCAATGAGGCGATACTTAAGTTATGGGAGGAAATCCAGAAGTTTGATGATCCGGACTACATTACTGATGCGCAGATTGAGCGGGCAAAGCGAATGCTTGTGATTGAGGAAAAATATGGGAGAGAACGCACTACCCAACTGATTCATACGGTTACTTTCTGGTGGGCTTCTGCCAGCCTCGACTACTTCACTTCGTATCCTGATGAAATTCAGAAGGTAACGCGTCAGGACATTGTTAATTACGTTCGGAAATACATTATTGGCAATCACTATGTGGGGGGGCTGTTGGTTCCTTCGACCATACGTTCAGCGATTGACTCGGTTCGCGTGATTCGTGATTTGAAATATATCCATCAATACCGTGTGGAGGTGCCCCAAGGAGAAAAGTTCGACCCGAAATCCTATAAAGATCTTGTGGGTGATCTGTTGTTCATACTTCGCTTGAATCCGGGCTATGGGATTGGGGTTCGTGCCGAAGGTCCGGAGGCAGACAATATTGGGAAGGTATTGTTAGAAGCCTTGCGTAAGGAGCGGGAATCATTTGGTCTGCCCAATGCGATGTTTGCCCTTGATGCACGAAGCTCCAAAGGACCGATCACGGTTTTGACTTTTGAGTTAATTCCTATTCCTCAAACGACCAAATAGCGATGAAAGCATTTCGATATGCCTTAGTTATGGTGCTATGGAAAGCAGCGGTTTTCGGGTATGCTCAGTCATTTGATGTGTCCCCGATGCCTCAACAAGAAACGTATGAATTTTTTGAAAGCGGATTTAAGGTGATCTATCGTTACGTGCCCAATGAGATTATTGTGGTACAGGTAGGCTTTCGGGGGGGGGTAGCCCGGGTTACGAAAGAGTTCGAAGGAATGGAGAAACTGGCACTGGCAACCGCTGTTGAAAGTGGTACGAAGAACATGCCTAGAGACGCTTTTCACGACGACATTGACGCGCATGGTATTCGGATAGGAAGTAGTGCTGCTTACGACTATTCCACTTTCCAGTTGCAATGTCTGAAAGATTATGCTGATCGTGGGCTGCATCGTTTTGCTGAATTGATTCGATCGCCTTATTTCGATACAACGAGTTTTGAACAAGTGCGCCATCAGATGATTTCTGGGGTTCAGCAGGCACTTTCTACACCCGATGCTTTTATCCGTCGCACCTCCATTCAAGAGACGTTTAAGGGCTATGAATATGAAAAGGCACCGGAAGGAAGTCCTGAGTCGCTCGAAAAGATTACGTACGATCAGGCCCGCCGTTTCTATTTCGAGCAGTTGTTGGATAAGAGCAACATGGTGATAGTGGTGGTGGGGGATATTACCAAGCTGGAGGTTCGAGAGTGGATTCGAACGGCATTAAAAGATATTCCTTCCCGTAACATTAGCATACGTCCCCACCTTCCGGAAGCCATTGCGTATAATGACAGTCGCTTGAAGGAGTATTCCCGTGAGGAGATGGCCACTTATTACTATCGGGGCATTACGGGTGCTCCTCCACGGGGTAGTGAATGGGAGATACCGATGATGGTGGGTTTTAATATTTTAGATGACCGGTTTTTTGTGGAGATTCGAACGAAACGAAACCTCTCTTATGCTCCTGCGGCATTTATGGCCCGTGCCATGAAAGTGCCGTATGGAATTCTTTATGTGTCGACTACGGATCCCTCGGCAGCAGCTCGGGTTATGGTCGATGAACTCAAAAAAATTAAGAAAGAAGGCTTTACTGCTAAGGAGCTGCGTGATAAAAAAGAGGTATTTCTTACCTATCACTACATGGGTGAAGAATCGAATGCCAGCCTTGCCGGTAGTTTGATGCGAAGTGAAATGACAGGGGGGGGATGGCGTGAGGCTGTGCTATTCAATCAGAAAGTTCAGTCGGTTACACTTGAAAAAATGAATGAAGCTTTTCGTAAGTATATCCGTGGGATTCGCTGGTATTATGTAGGTGATCCGAAGGCTATCAAAGATTCGATGGTATTTGAGGAAGTGATAGAGTAGTGAAGGGGAGTACAGAGCTTTCCCGATTATGATTTTGAACAGGCGGGCGTGGTGGGCTCGAAATAAGCGCTTGTTGCGGAGCGCATTGCGTCGGCGCCGTTTGATGAATCTTGTTTGGAATGGGCTGGCGTATCATTGGGCATATTTGACAGGGCGTACTACTGTGGCCCATCGGCCGGTAGCGCTTACTTTCGAGCCCACCACGCATTGCAACCTTCGGTGTCCGCAGTGCATTAGTGGCCGGCGTGCTTTTACGCGTCCAACAGGACAGGCGTCCTCCCAAACATTGCAAAAGGTCTTGGATGAGATCGGCGACGATATTTTTTACCTCAGCTTATACTTTCAGGGTGAACCCTATCTTAATCCCCACCTTTGGGAAATGTGTCGAATTGCTCGACAATACGGCGTGTTTACCGATATATCCACCAACGGTCACTATTTTTCTGAAAAGTGCTGCCATCAGACAGTAGAAGAAGGGCCGGATCAACTGATTATTTCGCTGGATGGGACGACGCCCGAATCGTATCGAATT
Source organism: uncultured Sphingobacteriales bacterium (assembly GCA_964452325.1). Taxonomy (GTDB): domain Bacteria; phylum Bacteroidota; class Bacteroidia; order JAADEI01; family JALVCQ01; genus JALVCQ01. The sequence goes on from CAYVLB010000095.1 coordinate 5,462, forward strand.
TATCGGGTGGGGGGACAGTGGCAAAGGGTAATGGAGGGAATCCATCGATTAATGCAGGTGCGCTGTCATTATCAGCGCCTACGCCCCTATGTGATTTTGCAGTTTATCGTGTTTGCACATAATGAGCAAGAGGTGGCAGATGTGGAAGATTTGGCTCGCCAATTGGGGGTGGATGAGTTGCGTATCAAAACGGCGCAAGTGTATGAAGAATGGGAAGGTGCACGCTGGATTCCCAGCACCGATCGATATTCTCGGTATGAGCAATCGGCCCACGGCCTTCGCCTTAAAAGCCGTCGCTGGCGGGGATGTACCCGCGTATGGCAAGAGCCAACGATTACGTGGGACGGACAGATTTTGCCGTGTTGTTTTGATAAAGACGCCGATTTTGCAATGGGTAATATCCGCCACCAATCATTTGATACGATATGGAATGGAAAAGCATATCAGATGTTTCGTAAACAGGTATTTACCGATCGAACCGTACTTGGGATGTGTCGCAATTGTACGGAAGGGACGAGGCTATGGGTCAAAAAGTGAAAATTTGCATCCTTTGAATTTTGATGGGCTATGAAGCCGCTCTCGATATTAGTGACCAATGACGATGGCATTACTGCCCCGGGGTTGCGGGCGTTGGTGGATGTGGCCAAAGATTTCGGTCATGTGATCGTGGTGGCACCTGATAAGCCCCAATCTGCTATGGGGCATGCAATTACTATCGCCGACCCGCTTCGACTATACCCTACGCAAGATATATTCCAAGACGTTGATGCGTATCAGTGTTCGGGAACGCCGGTCGATTGTGTAAAATTGGCGGTTGATAAAATCTATGGGAAAGTTCCCCCTAATTTGGTCCTATCGGGGATTAATCATGGATCGAACTCTAGTATTAATATTCTATATTCAGGCACCCTTTCGGCGGCTATGGAAGCTGCCGTTGAGGGCATTCCAGCAGCTGGTTTCTCGCTATTGGACTATTCGTGGGATGCCGACTTTTCAGCTGCCAAGGTTTACGTTCGTCGCATTATTCAACGAATGTTGCAGAACCCATTGCCGCCCCGGGTGTTTTTGAATGTTAATATCCCCAAGGGGCCCTTAACAGCTATTCGGGGCATCCGAACTTGTCGACAAGCCCATGCTAAATGGGAGGAAGACTTTATTGAAAGGGTAGACCCCAATGGGCGTAAGTATTACTGGCTAACCGGCGTATTTGTCAATTTTGATGAGGGGAAAGACACGGATGAATGGGCCCTTGCCCATGGGTATGTCTCGGTAGTGCCGGTTCATTTTGACCTTACGGCACATCATGCCATTTCGTTGATGGCTGATTGGAATGAAGAATCACTACCCGAATGAATGATCGATTGCAAGGATGGCTTATCGGACTTGGATTGCCACCGATTACTTTCATATTGGCGATATGGGCTATGAGTATCCGTTATGAGATACCGTTGACTCAGGTGTTGAATTTTGCTTGGCAGAATGGCTTGTTGGCACCGTTGTTGGCATTGACGATACTTCCCAATCTGGTGGTGTTTTTGCGCAGTATTCACTATCGCATTGAGCGGGCCCGTGCAATATTGATGGCTACGATATTGTGGGGAGTGTTGATCGTGATCATTAAGTATGCTTTCTGAAAAGCGTTTTTTTGTCATTGCGGGTGAAGCCTCGGGCGATCTTCATGGGGCTGCCCTCATCCGGGCCATCCGAGAACGTATCCCAACGGCCCAATTTCAGGGAATGGGTGGTAATCATATGAAAGGGGCGGGGATGGAGTTGGTACGAACCTATCGTTCAATGAATGTGATG
>CAYVLB010000096.1:0-6927 GCA_964452325.1 uncultured Sphingobacteriales bacterium
TATTATCAAGCGCGCCATGCTAGATCGATCTTGAAACGACGGGCAGCAGTAGAACAACTGGCCCGCCACAAAAGCGATGTTGTGGCCTTATGGCTCGACTCGATCTATGCTTCCGAAAAAAGCCCTTTTGTGTTGGCATCCGTTCTTCGGGCCCGATCAGCTTATCCAGATGAAGGTACTTATCAAATGTTCCAAGATGCCCTTCAACACCCCGAAGTGAAAGTCCGTAAAGCAGCTTTACGTTATCTTCCAGCAATCGATCCGTATGTTCCCACACTCAAAACGTTGTTAAACGACCCTTCATATGCTGTAGTTCGAAGTGTCCTTCAAATGCTATTGCGCCATTTTCCACAGCGCCGCTGGGAATGGCTCAATGCTACCCGAAATCAATGGGGCCTTCAGCAAGAGATTCGTACGTTATGGCTCCAATACGCTTGCCTCGATAGTGCCAACCATTATTTACCCGAACTCAAGGAATATGCCTTGCCCTTGTATGAGTTTCGAACGCGCATGAATGCCATTCGGGCTCTCCAATCGCTCGATTACTTAGATGAAGAAGTGGCCAAGGCCTTGTGGGAAGCAGCTTTCCATTTCAATCGCCGCTTTCGCAACCCGGTCCGGGAAGTCATCCGCATATACAGTAGGCAGCACGCCCATCAACGTATCCTTCAACAAGCCGCCCTTTCCCTACCTTCCCATCAGCAGAAAGAAGCCCTCCGACTCATTGGTCTGTAAAGCATCAATCCACTGTCCATCCATGACGATACTTCGGATCATCCAGCGGTTGGGGAACAACAGCATCAGCCCTTCTGCCCGAATGGTGGTTCGACTTGGCATTATAGGAATTGCCCTGGCAGTCTTTGGTGTCATCGTGGCAGTGAGCGTAGGAAAAGGATACCAACATAAGATTCGAGAGCGCATATTCGGATTTGCTGGTCATATCCAGATCCTCCCAGTCCAACTTCAATATTCCTATTCGGGAGCGGTATTTTACACTACTGGGTGGCTTGACTCGCTCCAGTCAAAGTTCCCGGGACTTCAAATGGAACGCTTTATATATCAGCCCGTCATTTTCCATCATAAAAGCCATACCGTTGGAGGGGTCCTCCGCGGTGTAGAACGGTTGGAACAATGGGATCGCATTCCGGGGCGCTTCTTAATGCATGCCCCAAATATTGCACCATCAGACCTCCCACCCATTATACTCTCCACTGTTCATGCTCGACAGTTGGGCGTCCAACCCGGCGACTCTATCTTGGTATTCTGGAACACTCCCCGATTGCGAGTTCGGCAATTCAAAGTGATCGCCATATACCAGGGAGCACTTGAAGAACTAGAAGAAGTATTTGCTGTATCCCATCTTCAGATCGTTCAACAAATGCGGAATGACGACAGCAACGCCATCCATGGTATATCCATATTTCTCAGTTCCCACCAAAACTTGCCTGACCTTACAGCACGTATTGCCGATGCAATTCCCTACTACCTCCATCCATTTACCATTAAGGAACTGTATCCGCAGGTGTTTGACTGGCTTGGACTTTTGGACAATAATATCCAAATATTATTGGTGTTGATGAGCATTGTAGCAATGGTTACGTTGATGGTAGTCTTTTTTGTATTGGTCATCGACCGAGGTTTTACGGTATCCATGTGGAAACTATTGGGTGCACCACCCCGCTTTTTTCGATGGGTATTTTGGGGGCTCTCAATCCGGATCTTAGGATATGGTGTAGGGGTTGGCATGCTGTTTGCGTTGATCCTTTTAGCACTCCAAGACTATTTTCATCTGGTCCGTCTTCCCGAAGACGTATATTACTTATCGTATGTACCCATTGCATGGCCCTGGGGAACATGGTTGCTTTACATAAGTGCCTTAATATTGGCAGGGATGTTCGGGCTGGGGTTGGCCTCATTTTACTTTTACCGGGTCAGTCCGTACCGTGTGGTCCGCAATGAACGATAGACATTGGCGTGTCCAATGTAATTTTGCTATAATATCCTAAGGGCTGATGATGCGGTTGTTAATGCTTACCGACTTTTCAGAGCCTGCCCAACATGCCATCGAATATGGATGTAAACTTTTACAACACGTCAACGGAGAGGGGCTCATCGCCCATGTATTTGATCTGCCGGTTATCGATGCAGAAGTTCCCCTAACTATCTATGAAGAAACCGTTGAAAAAACTGAAGCAGAAGTGCGGAAACAGTTGGGGGCAATCGCTCATGAATGTCATCTAAAGTATAGTCTATCCAATCTCCGTACGCTGTATCAGACGGGAGATGTGGTGAAAGAGGCCTTAGCAATCGCCCAAGATTGGAATCCCGATTACATCCTTGTAGGTTCCAAGCAAAGTGCTTCCACGTGGCAAATGCTGTTGGGAAGTACGACGGTCAGCTTGCTCGAATCATCACCATGGCCAATATGGGTAGTTCCGTACCATGCCCTCATCGGTCTTCCTAAACGGATGATGTATATTTCCTCGCTTATGGACGATCCTTTTTTCTCAATAGTCGATTTTTCCTATCTCGTACGTCGACTCAACAGCAACTTCGTTTACCTTCATATTCACTCGGGGAAAAATCATGATCCACTTCATCAGCGCCGCAAATCCATCCTGATCAGATTCCTACAACAATGGATACCACATTTTACCTATTCCGAGCTTTACTATCAGTCCCCACATCAACTCAATGAACAATTTGATGCCTTTATTAAAGAAAAAGATATTCACATGATGGGCATTCACCAACGACACAAAGGTGCTTTTAATCTATTGTTTGGACGCAGCCTCACATATCAGGTGCTTTACCATACCCGTGTCCCATTGATTGTCTATCCTTGAGCCTCCTATGCGAAAACGTGCCTTGGTGATTTCTGGTGGCGGGAGCAAGGGAGCTTTTGCGGGGGGAGTTTGCCATTACTTGCTTAAGGATCAAAACCGCGACTACGACCTGCTATTGGGATCTTCCACTGGAGCACTGATCCTTCCTTTTGTGGCCCTTGACGATACCGAGCGCTTGCACCATGCCTACCTCAACATCACCCAGCGGGATATTTTTCGCGTCAGTCCCTTTCTTCTCAAAGAAGACGGCAACGTAGCCATCAATCATTGGAACGTACTTCGAATGTTCAGTCGGGGCAGTTCCACCTTTGGAGATTCAACTCCCCTCCTGGACCTTATTCGACGCCTTTTTCGACCGGCCGACTACGATAAAATCCTGTATGCCAGGAAAGACATTATTGTGTGTGTGTCGAATCTTTCCTTACGACGGGTTGAATTCAAATCCATACAGGACTACTCCTACGAATCGTTTACTGAATGGATGTGGGCTTCTGCCAACTTTCTGCCATTTATGAGTCTGTATAAAAAAGACGGATACTACTACGGTGACGGTGGCTTTACTTCTTATGTCCCCATTTCCCATGCCATTCGGGAAGGTGCTTACGAGGTCGACGCCATTATCTTGCAACCCCATACTCGGAAATGGGAACCCCGTCCCATCACCAATCCCTTTACCTTACTGTTTCAGTTGTCCGACACCATGATGCACCGAATCTATCGGACCGACGTTAAGCTGGGGAAATTGCAAGCCAATGCGTTTGATGTTTCGCTCAATCTTTTCTACACCCCGTATGAACTTACCTCCAATCCCCTCTACTTTGAATCGGAAAAAATGAAGGAATGGTGGGACATGGGTTATGAAACAGCACGCCAACAAATGAAGGCATCCGATGATACATTCCGTACAATTTGAGGGTAGTTTTCCTCAATATACCCAATTACCTGCTCCCAGCTTGCCCGAATTTGCTTTTTGGGGACGGTCGAATGTGGGGAAGTCCTCTTTAATTAACATGTTGGTTAACCGCAAAAAGATCGCCCACACGAGTAGACGCCCAGGACGCACCCAATCCTTTAACTTGTTTCGCGTGAACAATGCATGGCGTATTGTGGACCTTCCAGGCATCGGTTACGCTCGCGTCCCTAAATCCATCCGCCAACACTGGCAACGTAACATTCAAAAATATGTGTCAGAACGCCTTTCACTTCGCGGCATGATTTACTTAATTGATCTACGAATCCCTCCCCAGATCATCGATTTGCAAGTTCTTCATTACCTCCTTACCAATACCTCCTCCCTTCTTATCGCTGCCACCAAAACGGACAAACTATCAAAAAACCAGCGCATCCGTCATATCCAACAACTCAAAGAAGCTTTCCGAACCCATCTTCCAGTTATTCCACAACTCATTATTACTTCTGCCACCCAACAACTTGGAAGGGGCACAATCTTAGCATGGATTTATGAACGCCTCGCAGCACCTGCAGAATAAGCTCATGATCATTTCCGAAAAAAGAGACACTATATTTGCTTCTTGCTACGTTGAACAGACAAAACGTAGTGTTTACTACGCATCGATAAACAACAGAAGAGAGTATGAAAAAGATGCTATTCTCGGCTGGTAGGGCGTTTGTCCTTATCTTTTTTATTCTGGAAGCCCAAGAGCCGCAGGTGGCAGGCCCTGCTACCCTTCATCCGGCGGTGATCCAGTCGTTTCAAACGGGTAACGTAACTGCCCTGCTGCCGCTTTTTCATACGCAGGTTGAGATCCATTTGCCTGAGCAGGAGGGTATATATCACCGGTCGCAAGCGGTGATGATCCTTCAGAACTTCTTGCGTATTCACAATGTGAAAAGTTTCTCGGTACTCCATCAGGGACGGGATGAGGAAGGGGCAGCCTACTTTATCGGGCTATGCCAAGGAGATGCTCCGTACCGGGTATATATTTTCCAGAAACAAACACCCGAAGGTCCTGTTATTCAAGAGATCCGAATCGACCCCCAGTAGATTCATGGTCTTACCGCCATTTCTGAAGTCGTTGGAAGAACAACATTGGTTTGATGTATTTGTCAGTTATTGGTTTGCGGAGGATCTTCGTCATGGTGATCTTACCAGCGAATCCATTTTTTTACCTGACCAGCGGGCTCGTGCGGTGATCGTAGCCCGTGAAGCTGGTCGGCTATGTGGAAGATCGGTCGTTGAATACATCTGGCGTCGCTATGTGCCTGAAGGACAATGTCAAGGATTATTAGCCGATGGGGAATTTTTTCGGTATGGCAGTCGGCTGATCACCCTCGAAGGTCCCACCATACAGCTGTTGATGTTCGAACGTCCCTTGCTTAATCTACTCCAACACCTATCGGCAATCACCACCCAATCCGCCCAGTGGAGTGAGAAGGTACGCCCCTACGGTACCCGTCTTTTAGCCACACGAAAAACAACCCCGGGGCTTCGATGGCTAGAAAAGTGGGCGGTTGAATTGGGAGGGGTCTTGCCCCACCGGCGCGATCTTTCCGAGGAGGTGATGATTAAAGATAACCATGCCGATGCAACAGGTAGCCTCTCGGAAGCTGTCCGTAAGGTCGTCGAACGGCTGAAACAACGTGGGATGGAACGGCCCATTGTTGTGGAAGTACGCTCCATCAATGATATTGAACAAATTCGCCCATGGTGGGAACGCATTGACCGGATCTTACTAGACAATTTTACTCCAGAAGAGGTGAAAACAGCTGTTGATACCTATGGAGATGTCCTCACTTTCGAAGCCTCCGGTGGAATTCATGAAGCCAACTTGTTGGATTATGCTCAAACCGGCGTACCCTACCTTTCTTCTTCAGCTGTACATCGCCCCCAGCGCCCATTAGACCTCAGTATGCGAATCGAGTTCGAATGACGCTGCGGTCATTATTGGCGCGTGGTATCCTATACCTTATGGGATGGCAGGCAAAGGGACGATATCCCCACGAACTTCCCAAGTTCATTATCGTAGAAATGCCCCACACTTCCAATTGGGACTTCTTCATCGGGTTGATGTTTAAGTGGGCCCTTGGTATGCGGCATATCCGTGTATTCATTAAAAAAGAGCTTTTTTTCCCGCCACTGGGTTGGTTCTTGCGTGCCGTAGGAGGTTATCCGATTGATCGGAGTGGCGGTAAAAGTTATGTGGAAAATGTGGTGGAAGCTTTTCGTCAGGAGCCATACCTGGTATTCACCATTACGCCGGAGGGAACGCGGCGCCGCGTCCAACGACTCAAGACCGGCTTTTATCACATCGCTCGGTTAGCTCAAGTCCCCCTTATATTGGCCCGACTGGACTATGCCACCCGCACCCTCACCTTTTCCGACCCCTTCTATGTCAGCGGAGATATCAACAAAGACATGCCAGAGATTTTACGCTTCTTTGAAGGAGCAATGGGGAAGATTCCAGAAAATGGCTTTTTACACCCAAAATGTTAACTTCGCCCCCCTTAAACGAAAAGCGGAGCCAAGATGTATTGGACGCTTGAATTGATCTCCTATCTTGAAGATGCACCCTTCCCTGCCACCAAAGATGAATTGATCGATTATGCCATCCGGACAGGTGCACCCATTGAGGTTGTAGAAAATCTTCAATATTTGGAAAACGACGAAGTATACGACAGTATCGAAGATATATGGCCAGACTATCCCACGCATGACGAGTTCTTCTTTAACGAAGATGAATATTAAATCGATTGGTAACCCCACCTTCCACTCGGTTTTTCCCTTCACTTTCCCCTAATCAGCACCAGTGCTTATCCCGTTATGTGCAGCTTTTGGCAAAGGCCAACCAAGAAATCAATCTTATTTCCCGTAAGGACATCGGTAACGTGTGGGAGCGGCATATTTTCCCATCCTTAGCCTTCATCCATACCCAACGATTCACGGGACGGGAAACCATCCTCGACGTGGGAAGTGGGGGAGGGCTTCCCGGTATTCCTTTGGCGATTGCGTGGCCGGACGCATCCATTACCCTTCTCGACTCGATCCTAAGAAAAGTACGCATCCTTGAACGCTTTATTGAAGCCTTGAAGCTAAGTAACGTGCGCGTTCTTCATCAACGGC
>CAYVLB010000097.1:0-6784 GCA_964452325.1 uncultured Sphingobacteriales bacterium
CGGGTAAAGGTGATGCGTGGATTCGGATTGAGGATGCGCGGGGTACTGTGATGTGGGAAGGCCGTGTCTCGTTGGGAGATGCTCCGGTGGTGAAGCGTTTGGATGTGATGGATTGGTCGTCGGGCGCGTATGTGGTGCGGGTGATGCGTGGCGATAGGGTGGATTATGTGAAAGTGGTGAAGCGTTGATTCCCGTAGGTGCTGATTGATTGTCATGCCCCAGCCTCGGTTCCGAGGCTGGGGCATGTTTTTTATGCTTTCTTGGGTTCCTGTTGGCGGTTTCTATTTTCAACGCTTTGAGTTTTTCTACTTTTGCAGCCCTCCAAAGGATGTCGAACTCATGAAGCGGTTTAAGATTAAGGCTAAGCGGCGTGAAGCCACAGGACGGCAGGCGGCCCAAAAGCTTCGGCGGATGGGGTTTGTCCCCGTGGAGATTTACGGTTCGGATGAAAATATTCATGCGTACTGTTTTATAGGAGATATCGAAAAGATTGTTTTTACGCCGGAGACGTATCTTGTCGAAGTAGTGTTGGATAATCAAGTGATTCCTACAATCATCAAGGAAGTGCAATATCACCCGTTATCGGACCAGCCGGTTCATGTGGATTTTCAAGTGGTGGATGACGAGAAGGAAATTACGGTGTGGGTGCCGGTTCGTCTGGTGGGTACATCGGTGGGCCAGCGGAAGGGGGGACGTTTGCAGCAGATGACCCGACGGGTGAAAGTTCGGGGCAAAGCCAAGCACGTTCCTGCAGTTATTGAGGTGCCAATTGACCATTTGGACCTGGGTAAGGTATTACGGGCGGAAGAAATTCAGTTGGATCATTTGGAGTTGATGACTCCTGCGGATGCCCTCATTGCTAAGATTGCCGTTCCCCGTACGGCCAAGACGGCAACATCTTCCTGATCTGTTTAAGAAGGATTGGCTCGTTTGATGAATGCCAGATAAGTTCTTGGTGGTGGGGCTGGGTAATGTGGGGGCAAGGTATGCATTCACACGTCATAATGTGGGTTTTGAGGTAGTGGATGCATTGGCGTCTCGGTATGGGGTAAGCTGGAGTTCTGCTCGTTATGCTAATGCGGCATTTTTCCGTTTGCGGGGCCGGATGGTTTATCTTATTAAGCCCACTACCTACATGAATCGGAGCGGGAAAGCCGCCCGGTATTGGTGTGAGGTATTGAAGGTTTCATGCGAAAATTTTTTAGTGCTATTGGATGATGTTAGTTTGCCATTGTGCCGAATACGGTTGCGCCCGAAGGGCGGATCCGCCGGCCACAACGGATTGGAAGATATTATCCAGACAATGAGTACGGATCGATTTCCCCGATTGCGTATTGGCATTGGCAATAATTATCCGTGGGGAAAGCAGGTGGAATATGTGCTGGGGCATTGGAGTGATGCGGAATTGGGGAAGCTACGGATGGTCCTTAATGCGGCAGCTGATGCGGTTGAAACATTTATCCTTGAAGGGCTCAGTGCTGCGATGAATCGGTTTAATGGGGGTTGGTGGTGTGAGACAGAAGACAGGTAATGTCGATTAATGTTGTGGGAAGGACATATGGGGGTGGGCTGATTATTTCAATGGATAGACTGATGGGGCAGGTGTGTCGTACTTATTCAGTTGTTGGAGGAGTGCGCGGAGGTCTTTGGGGTAGGGTGCTTCGAGGGTGCAGGCTGTTTTTCTTTGATAGGGCGTAAATGTCAGTTTTGTGGCATGAAGTGCTGTTCTTCGGATAAGTGGCAGTTCATCCCGGGATTTTTTGGGTCGGTAGTTGGGTTTGATCTCGGAAAGCAATGGAAGGCATCCGCCATATCGGCTGTCTCCTGCAATGGGATGCCCGATGGCTGCCATGTGGATTCGGATTTGATGAAGACGGCCGGTGAAGGGTTGACATTCCACCAATGTAAAGTGACGAAATATCTTTATGGGGCGGATGTGGGTATGGGCGGGCTTACCGTATCGGTGACTGATGCGTCCCTTTTGAGAAGATGTTCGTAGGATCGGGAGTTTGACGTCCAGCCCTTTTGCATGCATAACCCCGCATCCCACTGCATGGTATATTTTTATTATTTCCTGTCGGCTGAAACGGCCGGAATAGTAGCGATAGGCATCATCGGAGAGGGCCCATATCATCAATCCGCTGGTTTCTTTGTCGATTCGGTGGACAGGGCGCGCAGTTGGAAATTGCTTTCGGATTGTGTTTTTGAGGGATGCTTCGGCTGGGGATGATGGGTTTTCTACGACGATTCCGGTGGGTTTATTAACAATGAGGGTATGCGGATCGTGGTATATGACCTCGATGCGTTTCGGATGCATTGTTGGTAGCGGGTGCTTAGATGTGCTCTTCAAAGTAATATTCGATGGCGCGTCCACGAAGCATTTGGGAAACGATGCGGCCATCGGGGCTGATGATCACATAATGGGGTATTCCTTGGACGCCATAATCAATGGCAACTTGCGACCGATCACCTGCCCACAGAATGCGCCATGGGATTTGGTGTTTTTGCACGGCTTGTTGGGCTTTTTGTTTGGTTTCGTCCATGGATATACCGATGATTTCCAAGCCACGACCATTCCAGCGATGATACCACGGCTTCATATGCGCGAAACTTTTGATGCATGGTTCACACCACGACGCCCAAAAGTCGAGTAAGACATACTTTCCACGAAATTCGGTTAGCGAATGCTGTTGATTGTGAAGATCGGTTAATGTGAACACTGGAGCAGGTTTGCCGGGCATGTATGGGTAGGCGCTTACATATTTTTGGTGGAGATCGTGGGTCAGATGTGCATGGGGCCATCGGGCATTTAGCATCGAGTCAACTTGTCGGAGATACGGGAAGAACACGTCAAGTTGGATACGTGCTGCTGCAATCCCTGCTACCAACATGGTATCATGCGCTTGTATGAATTTGACGATTTCCTGGTGTTTTCGGTATGTAATGCCATAGGATTCATAATTAATCGAATCGAGTACTTGGCGGACCAAGTCTATGTCTTTAGTTGCTGTGGCTTGGTCGGATCGCCTTTGAAGGCGACGGAATTGGTGGTTGAATCGTTCGAGTAGGCGGTAGAGTTCATACATTGCCATGGTTTCATCGGCACCATCGCCTTGGGCGGTAAAGTGGGCCAGGCGATCGATCTTCCCATTGACGCGTAAATTCCCTCCTTTGAGGATCAGGTGGACGACGCCATGGGGAAATCGAAGTTGATAGGGTCCTTCGGAGGGTAGGGTGGTTTGAATATGAATGGTTCCGTTTGAATCTGCAATGGCTTCCATAAGTGGTTGCGTTGTGGTGGACCGGAGGATGTCGAGTGTAACATTAATGCCACGTCCGCCTTCGAAGTGGGCGGTGATGGTCATGGGGATGCGCTGGTCGATGGGAGATGGGGTGGATTCTGAAGGGGTTGTGTGGGAGGGTTGGGGAGTTGAGGAGGGGTTGTCTTTCGTTGCCTTGTTTTGACATCCCATTGTCAGTAGGGCACCAGATAATAGTATGGTAATAAGGTGCCGTTTCATTTCGACTGATTGAGTTTTTCCCTCAAGAGACGATTGGTGAGGCGGGGATCGATTTTTTGTAGAGCCCGTCGCATAATCTGTCCCATAAACATTCCCAATAATCCTTTTTTACCGGCGCGGTATTGCTGCACTTTTTCGGGGAACTCAGCGAGTACTTCGTCGATGAGTTGAAGGATTATTGCTTCATCGGTGGCTTGAATGATGCCCATTTGTTCGGCCAGGTAAGCGGGATCTTCGGTGGGGTTTTCGATGAGTGCGGGTAAGAGGGTTTGTGCTGCTTCACTGTAGCTGATTTTGTTGTCGTTGATGAGTTGGAGTATGGCAACGTGTGCGGGTGGGGGGACGGACAGTTCTTTGAGGTGTCGGGCGTGCTGATTGAGCCAGGCTCGGATGGGGCCATTGATCCAATTAGCGGCTTGTTTGGGGGTAGCGCCAGATTGGATCATTTCTTCAAAATAGAGTGCGAACTCTTTTTCATTAATCAAGAGGCGTGCGTCATAATCTGAGAGTCCATAATGGGTTGTGAATCGGTGGTATAATTCATCGGGTAGTGGTGGCATCTGTGCTCGAATGCTTTCAATCCACTGGTTGGATATGTGGATGGGAGGGATGTCTGGTTCGGGGAAATAGCGATAGTCGTGGAGGGATTCTTTCGCCCGCATACTGAACGTAATCCCTTGATCGGGAATGAAGCCGCGGGTATCTGCTGTCACTGTGCCACCCTGTTCAAGGATGCTCACTTGGCGTTGAAATTCGTATTGGAGGGCACGTTGAAGGTTACGGATGGAGTTGAGGTTTTTAATTTCAACTTTGGTGCCCAGGGTATCAGCTCCTTTGGGTCGGACCGATATGTTGGCATCGCATCGGAGGCTACCTTCTTCCATATTACCGTCGCAGATTTCCAGATATCGGACCAGCTGTCGGATTTTGGCAAGGGTGGCTCCAGCTGCTTCGAAGGTGCGGATATCCGGGTCGGTTACGATTTCGATAAGGGGGACACCTGCTCGGTTTAGGTCAATAAGGGTAGCAAAAGGATCGAGGTCATGGATGCTTTTTCCGGAGTCTTCTTCTAGGATGACCTTTTGGATACCGATGCGTTCGGGGCCGTGTTGTTCAGTTTCGATCTCGAGATATCCTCCGTGGCAGATTGGTAGGACGTATTGGGTGATTTGGTATCCTTTGGGAAGGTCGGGATAAAAATAGTTTTTTCTTGCAAAATGGGTGGTGTGTTCGATGGTGGCATGGATGGCGATGCCAAACCGAATTGCCATTGCATAGGCGGCTTTGTTGGGTCGGGGTAGGGTGCCGGGATGTCCCAATGAGATGGGATGTACTTGAGTATTGGGGGGGGCTCCGTAAGAGTAGGCTTCTGGGCTAAACATCTTGGTATGCGTGAGGAGTTGGGCATGTATTTCCAAGCCAATGACTGCCTCGTATTGTTGGGTTGTGTTGGTTAGTGGTGCTTGCATTAGGTGTGCGAATTTGCAGTGAGACGTTCTGTGGTGATGGAACTGCCTTCTTTGAGGGCATCGTGAATTCCTTCGGGATACTTGCCGCCGGCGGTGGCGAAAAAGGGTTGTCCGCCACCCCCTCCCCGGATATGTCGGGCGATCAGGCGGATAACTTCTGCCGCCGAGATGCGTTCTGTGAGTTGTTTATCGACGTACATCCACAGGTGTGCTTTTCTGTTGTATCCCTTGTGTCCGAATATAAGAATTCCCCCCAGTTTTTTGCCCATGCGGAAGATAAGATTCTTTACTGTGGCGGGGTCGAGGAGGGGTAGTTCAGTGATGAGTACGGGTACGTCGCCTATCTGTTGCACTTGTTGTCTGAGGGCGGATTCGAGAAGGTCGGCTTGCGTTTTTCGGAGTTGGTCGAGTTGCTTTTCCAATGATTTTTTGGATTGGATCAGATCTGTGATAGCTTTTGTTAGCGTATCGGTGGTTGCTAATATAGACCGGGCTTGTTCGTTTTCTTCCCATAAGTTGCGCACCCATAGTTCAGCGGCTTGTCCGGCTTTGGCCACGATTCGTCGGATACCAGCCCCTACTGCCGACTGGTTGATAATCTTGAAGAATCCGATGGTTCCAGTGCGCGGCACGTGCGTGCCTCCACATAATTCAATGCTGAAATTGGGGTCGAATGCGATGACCCGCACTCGTTCGCCGTATTTTTCTCCAAATAGGGCGGTAGCGCCCATTGATATGGCTTTAGCAAATGGGACTTCTCGATCTTCTTCCAGGGGGATATCTTCTCGTATTTTGGAATTAACGAGGGCTTCGATTTGGATCATTTCGTTTTGGGTGAGGCGTTGGGGATGGGAAAAGTCGAAGCGCAAATGGTCGGGTGCTACCAAGGATCCTTTCTGTTGGACGTGGGGTCCTAATACCTGACGGAGAGCTGCATGTAGCAGGTGAGTGGCACTGTGGTGTCGGGCGGTTTCTGCTCGTCGTTCGGCATCTACAATTGCTTTTACTGGTTGGTCAAGGGGTGTGGGAAGTTGGTCAACTTCGTGATAGATGAGGGCGTGTTCTTTACGGGTATCGAGTATGCGAATTTGGTGTCCGGATGCATCGATGAGCGTACCTTGGTCGCCGATTTGTCCGCCGCCTTCGGGATAAAAGGGGGTAGTATCAAGCACGATGTGCCATCGGTGGTCCTTGTCTGATTTGGCGGGACGATAGCGCATTACGTGGGCAGTGGTTGTTAGGGTGTCGTATCCTACGAAGGTTGAGAGTTCGCCTTTCTTGATGATGGTCCATTCTTGGGGTTGGGTGTGGCGTGCTTTTCGCGAGCGGGCTTTTTGTTGTTGGAGGGCTGTTTCAAATCCTTGAAGGTCGACTTCCAGTCCGTGTTCTCGGGCTAACAGCTGCGTTAGATCTAGGGGGAATCCATAGGTGTCGTAGAGTAGGAATGCGAAGTCGCCTGGGATGGTGGGGCCGGTAAGGTGTTGGAGTTGTTCGGTGAATAGTTTCATTCCGGTGGATAACGTGCGTAAAAAGGCATTTTCTTCTTCGGAGATCACTTGTTGAATGAAAGTTTTTTGTTGTTGGACTTCTGGGAAGGCGTCTTCAAATTGTTCGGCAAGGATTGGTACGAGTTCATGTAGGAACGGTTCACGGGCTTTCAAGAATCGGAATCCAAAGTTGACTGCACGTCGGATGATTCGACGGATCACGTATCCAGCCCCAGTATTGGAAGGTAGCTGCCCATCTGCAATGGTGAAGGTTGCTGCGCGGATATGGTCGGCACATACGCGTAGG
>CAYVLB010000098.1:0-6487 GCA_964452325.1 uncultured Sphingobacteriales bacterium
GTCAAGGGCGAGGTATAATAGGCGTTCCTTCCCACATCCAAGCGGGCCCGCCCGATGCGAAAAGATCCAGGACGACGTCCTCGGAGTATGTACTCAACCGTATGCGACCATGACATCGCCCCGTTGATCCATTCCATACGGGTAGAAGTATTGGGGCCAGCTAATACCTCAAAATCCGAAAACTCAGGGGGCGTAAAACGTCCTCGGTGGTTATATGAGAACCGCACTTTGAAAGGTTGCCCCACCTCTACTTCGTTCGGAATCACTTGCCCCTCAAAACGTACTTCTTGGGCACTTGCTGCCCAGCACAGGAGCGCCAATATTCCCCACATAGGAATGCGCTGCCAACCATTGCTTGGCATTCTTCCTACCAATCTTTATCTGGCGAGGTTAGCGAAGAACGAGTGTGGCGACCTTTTTGTGCGTCACGGGCCTGCTGAAGGGCTGCCCGACGACGTGCCCGATGTTCGTCGTTCCGTGCCGCTTTAAGGAGCTGTTCGATTTTTCGGCGATCCAAGTGAGTAGGTGAGGGGGAAAGCCCCTCTGAGCGGTTGCCCTCCGAGCCCTTCTGTTGGGTATTCCCCTCCTTCTTCGAACCCTGCTGATTCTGAGATTTGGATGGATTCTGCTGATCGTTGGCAGAAGAGTGGTTTTGCTGATTGGGCGAATTGGAGCGTTGTTGAGGGCCCTTTTGACTTTGCTGCCGTTGATTTTGCGTGGATTGGCGTCTTTGCTGCAGAAGGGCATATACCAGGTTGTAACGTGTATCTGAATCATGGGGATTCTGACGTAACAGCTCTTTATATATTTCGATGGCAGGATCCCATTGGCGAAGGGTGGCATGGGCATTGCCCTTATTATATCGAGCATAATAAGTAAGGGAATCCCACTGGGCAGATTCTGCTGACTGTTGATAAAAGCGGATAGCTTCTTCGGGCCGTTGTTGCATGAAGACCGCATTGCCAAGATTAAAGAGGATGGCACCTTTGAGTCGATGAAGGGCGATTTCATGGGCCGAATCGGCAGCAGAATCGGGGAGCACCTCCAGGGCCTTTCGGTAAAGCACCTCTGCCTGAGCATATTCACCCGAATAATAGGCTTCATTAGCCTGCTCAACCAGCTTGTACGGATCATGTTGTGGCCAAGCTCGAAAACCCACTATCATCAATATCAACCCTACAAAGGTTTTCATGGGACATTCCGTTGAACTTGTTTCTTGTCCAAAAGAGGAGCTGACGACTCTCTCGTAAACGAATCTAACAGAAAAAACAATAAGGCCAATGCCAATGAATATTGATAATAAGAAGTATAACTAATGGTTTCATAACCTTCAAATGTTCCTTTCTCCAAGCGTTGTAGGTGGTCTACAAGCTCATCTACCTGATGGATTTCTAAATAGCGTCCTCCCCCCGCTTGGGCTATTTTCCGGAGGATATCCGCATGCAATTTACTGATAATTTGTTGGCCTTTCTTGTCGGTTTTATAGCCTACGGTTTGTCCATTGCGAATGATGGGTACTGGTCCTCCCTGGGAAGTTCCAACCCCAATAGTGTAGATGCGAATTCCTTCCTTATTTGCTTCCCGTGCTGCATCCTCAGCCCTGCCCATATGATCCTCACCATCCGAAACAATGACAATGGCTTTACCGTAGTCGGAATGAACGGCCAAGAAACGTTCACGGGCCAACTCGATGGCTTCAACCAGATTGGTACCTGGAGTGGGGACCCATGTTGGATCCACTGCTTGGAGTAGGGTTGCGACCGCATCGTAATCAATAGTAAGGGGCACTTGGACATATGCATTTCCAGCAAAGATGATCAATCCAACGCGATCTCCACCCAAACGTTGCAGTAGTTTCCAGAGGAACCGCTTGGCATTTTCCAGGCGATCCGGAGGCACATCGGCTACCCACATGCTCTTAGACACATCTAACACCAAAAAAATATCAATGCCTTTTCGTTGAACTTTATTCTTTTCAATCCCCTGCTGAAAATTGGCTAAAGACAGGATAAGAAATGCCAGCCCCATTGCAGTAAAAATTGCCTTCCAGCGTCGTTTGGCTGTTGAACGCAACTCCACCAATCGTCCCACCACATCAACATCACCTGCTTGTTGCATCATTCGAGAACGCCATCGCTTCCACATCCAGAAAAACATCAGTACTGCAGGGACAACCCCCAGCAACCATAGATACTCAGGATGTTCAAATCGGATAGCCAATTCCATCAGGGCCAATATTTTAATACCACGGTTTGGATTAATATCATCACTAACCAAAGTGCCAATGCTCCTTGAAGCCACGGTAAGAAAACATCTGCCCGCTGGGTCAACGAAAACATCTCAAAACGAGTTTTCTCCAGTTTGTCAATCTCTTGAAAAATAGCCCGTAACGAAGAGTTGTCGGTTGCGCGGAAATATTTTCCATCCGTCATTTGGCTGATCTTCCTAAGGAGTGCTTCGTCGATTTCAACGGGCATGTTTTGATATACGATTCGTCCATTAACTCGGACAGGGTAGGGGGCGGTACCTTTACTTCCTATGCCAATAGCATAAACCCGAATTCCCAGTTTCCGAGCCATTTCTCCAGCTACCGATGGTGATATGGATCCAGCATTATTAACGCCATCAGTAAGGATAATAATGACCTTACTTTTGGCTTTGCTGGTACGGAGGCGATCGATGGCTGTGGCCAGTCCCATTCCAATGGCGGTTCCGTCCTGAAGGATGCCACTTTCAATGCGTTCGAGCATCCCCAGCAACATTTCATGATCTAAGGTTAGTGGAACTTGAGTAAGGCTTTCACCTGCGAAAATCACCAGACCAATCCGGTCACCTGGGCGCTTTCGGATGAAATCCGCAGCAATCCGTTTGGCAGCCCGAAGCCGATCTGGCTGAAAATCTCGTGCCAACATGCTGGCTGATACATCCACCGACAGGACTATGTCTATCCCTTCACTTGTGACCTGTTCCTTTTGCCATACCTTTTGTGGACGTGCCAACGCAACGATCATCAATGCAGCTACGATGGCCCGCCACCATCCCTGTCCCTGATGAATCCGTCCTACCCACGAGCGTCGATGCCATAAATGCATAGGTAAATAAGAAGCCCGCCAACGCGGAAATGCCCGATGGCCTTGCCACCACCAAAAAGCAGCAATTAGCGGGACAATCCCCAATAGCCACAACGCTTGTGGTGTTGCCCACGTAATATCATGCCACCATTGAATGGTTGTTCCCATTTAAGCATGGGTTTGCCCGCCCCAACTCAACAAAAATGAGGCCATTCACCTCATCCGTCAAAATGGCAATATCGCATTACAAGTGCTTTCCCAAACTCACTGATGCTGAGGCAACGGTTTCAATACCGTCTCTGGGATTGACGGCATGCGATAAACCTGTTCAATCCCTTCGATTTGCTCCAAGCGATCAATAATGTTATGAAGTACCTTCGACGAAGCAATTTCCAAGACAAATTCGCCTTCGAAGTGTCCACCATACGATCGGATACTTAATGAACGGATATTGACTTTGTAAAATCCAGAAATTACCTGGGTTACACGATAGACCAAACCGACCGCATCCACACCTTCGATACGAATCGAGGCCAAAAAGGAGTCTTGCCCATTGTGATAATGGGGATCCCATTCTGCTTCAATCAGCTGCTTGCCATAGCGGGTCGAATAGCGGATCAAATAGGGACAATTAGTTTGATGAATTTTAATGACATTTCGGGAAGTGAGGATGCCTGCCACCTCATCACCTGGTACCGGCATGCAACAACCGGCCAATCGAATGGGATAGGGAACATCGTTACCAATCACGATCTTACGAGGCGGCAGGTCAGATGATGAAGGTGTAGTAGAATGCGACTTAAGCACAGGCAACCGATCACTTTGATCCAATTGGCGTAATGCCCGGCGCAATTCATCCGCTGTAATTTCGCCCCGACCTAACCGATGGAAAAATTCCAATTCAGTAGGCGCATTGAATTCGCGAATAAATTCATGGAGCTGGGATTCTTCTAAGATGACGCCTTCTTGTTCCATCAAAGCGTAAAATTTGTTCTTACCTTCACGGATGGATGTGCGACGAGCTTTGCGCAATGCCCGACGAATCCCTGCTCGGGCTTGGGGAGTACGTACAAAATGAAGCCATTCTTCCTTGGCATTGTTTTTACGGGTACGAATGATTTGGACTTGATCACCGTTTTGAAGGGGATGATCTAACGGCACTACCCGTCCGTTCACTTTTGCACCTACTGCCTGCTGCCCCAATTCGGTATGAATGGCAAACGCAAAATCAAGGACAGTAGCTCCTGTAGAAAGCGTTACCAGATCGCCCCGGGGCGTAAACACCTGAATATCATCAAAAAACAATCCATATTGGATTTCGGAAAGCAACTCTTCACTGATCGATCCTTTGGTGGACAAAATTTCCGAAAGCTCTCGAATCCATCGGTCAAGAGCTTCATTGTATTTTTCAATCTGTTCCTTATATTTCCAATGAGCTGCTGCCCCCCGCGTAGCAATTTCATCCATTCGACTGGATCGAATCTGGACTTCAACCCATTTCCCGTCTTGCCCCATTACAGTAGTGTGCAATGCTTGGTATCCATTGCTCTTGGGATGGTTAATCCAATCCCGAAACCGCTGGGGGTTAGGCCGATACAAGCGAGTAATAATTGAATACGTTCGAAAACAAGCATCTTTTTCCTGTTGCGGAGGTACGTCTAAAATGATGCGCACTGCCAACACATCATATATCTGCTCAAGTGCAACACGTTTTTCCCGAATCTTACGATAGATAGAATAAATTGATTTTGTCCGCGTCTTAATGCGAAATTTAAATCCCTCTTTTTTGAGGATTTCTTCAATCGGCTGAAGAAACCTCGAAAGGTAACGCTTGCGCTGTTGTTTAGACATTTGAACGTACCGATCTATCTTATGATACATGATCGGATCTGTGTACTTCAAGGCCAAGTCTTCCATTTCAGTGGCTATCTCATAAATACCCATTCGGCGAGCCACCGGCGCGTAAAACTCGAAGGTTTCTGAGGCAGTCCGCAATTGGACCGGACGAGGCACCACTTCCAACGTACGCAGGTTGTGAAGTCGATCCGCTAATTTCACAATCATGATGCGTGGATCCGTAGAAAGCGTAATAAAAAGATGCCGTAGGGTTTCTACCTGAATCCGAGAGTTATTCCTGCCAAATTGGCTGACAATATGCGATACCTTCGTCAGCCCTTCAATAATATGGGCAACTTCTTTGCCAAACACGCCCTCGATATCTTCGATGGAGTGATCAGTATCTTCCACTACGTCATGAAGAAGCGCCGCTATAATAGCCCGATAGCTATGGAGCCCAATCTCGCGCGAAGTGATAAGGGCCACTTCCACCGGATGCAACACATAAGGCTCTCCCGATCGTCTCCGCACCCCCTGATGGGCCAATACTGCAAATTGAAATGCCCGTCGGATCTCTTGAATCTGCTCAGAATCAGCCCATACATTGACCGTCCTCAACAGCCGACGATATGCATTGTTAATCAATCGGCGACTGACTTCTTCACGTGCTGCCACATCACTTTTCATACCTTGTTGGCTTCGGAAACTCTCGGTCGATAAATATCATATGTACCATCATCATATAACAAAATTATGGCCTGAATTGGTTTGCTCGTTGAAAAATGAGAAAGAACCCCATTATTTTCCATCACAGGCTTCGAAGCTGTGGAAGGGGAGGAGGGAGTATCTCCAGTAAACCCATCAACGTCCGGATCTGAGATGTTGGGTGATAGCTCACGCGAAGGCGGTGATGAACTCCCCCTTTCTTGCCCACTATCAAATAGCGAAGGGGAAGAGGATGGGAAAAAAGGCTCTCCTCGACCAGTAATCAGCCATAAAGGATTCACATCCGGAAAAATTAAGAGTAATTTTTCCAACATTTTGCGCTGCGGCTCATTACGTCTGTTTAACCAATGGGATACCATTCCCCGACTTGCTCCCAGTTGGCCCGCGAGGTCATTTATTGTACATCCTTTCCTATTCATGATTAATTGCAACCGATCAGCAAAAGTGCTTGACCTCATAGAACTGTTTTTTTGAGCTCAATACAAAACTATCACTACCATTCTAAATCGAAAAAGAGTGATACAGGTTTATCGAAAACACAAACGTAACTTACAGACAATTACAGAAAGATAGCTGTGTATCGCACATAAATTTGAGGTTTAAGTAATTATTTGTACCCCCTCTTTTTATCGGAGAAATTATCATTTACATATATCTAAAGTTTAAGGGATTGGGGAGATACACTTAACCACTTTAGGGTTTTCTATTTACGATATTTGATACATGTTTGTGAAACAATGGCCCGTCTGATCAAAGTGTATTTCATCTCATTTTGTATCGACATGGCACACCCTTAAATTTGCGTTGGGTAACTTATTTAACGAAAACCATATATGAAAAAGAGATTTTCTGTA
>CAYVLB010000099.1:0-6265 GCA_964452325.1 uncultured Sphingobacteriales bacterium
ACATCAAAGGAAAATAAATAATACCCACATGCAGTCCTGAAATGGCCAACACATGAATTGCTCCAGACTTGCTGAAACTAGCATAAACCTTATCACCCACATCTTCTCGCATCCCCAACAGCATCGCTTTGGCCAAGGGATATATATTGTCCGGCAACGCTTGACGGAGCATCGATGCTAACCGATTTCGCCATCGATATCCAAAACTTGGTTCTTCCAACGTGATGGATTCCCACCGCAGCGGATGTAAAACATATCGGAATCGATTCCATCGCCGACGATTCCAGTTAATCAAAAATGATAATACCTCCTTGTTAATGGGCACCAAACGACCACGCATCAGATACACACCTTTCAACAACATTTTTTTTCTGGGAACGATCAAAAGGATTTCTTCACCTTTCCAAAACCACCCCTGCTCATGGTGCCATCCCAACACTTCCGCTCGAAAAATGACCCTTTGATCGGATACTTTCAGTACGTTTCCTACACGTACTACCCAATCTCGAATTTCTAATTTCTCTGCCCAAACGTCTTTTGACGGCCACTCCCGAATCCCGTACCACAACCAACCCAATCCACTCCACATCACCCCTAACGCTAACCCACCCCACCATTTCCGGTAACTCATCCCAAACACCACTAAAGCCATCACAATTGCTCCCACCAGCCAGCCCAGTTCTACTTCCCTAAAATACCCCATCACCATGCCTCCCATCATCGGAAATAACATCCGCGCCACTGGAACCCGTCGAAAACTCAAATGCTTAATGTGAAAAAAACTATAATTTTCCACAACCCTCAATTCGACTTCAAAAGATACACATTCTGTTGTTCAGTTTTTCACAGAAAAAAACGACACCTGGAAAATGTTGAAAACCTACGCTTGCCCTATCTGTGCTTGTTCTCAACTGTGAGAAACAAAGAAATACCTAAGAATTCACATTTCCCACATTAGTGGAAGTACTTTAATTACACTACTTTAGTCAACATAGAAAAAGAAAAGGCGGGACATTGAACAATATCCCGCCTTCTTGATACTTCCCTTGTCCAGTTCTTATGGGCACTTATTTGGAGTAAAAGATGGTGTGTTGAGATGGCACCCATTGCCCAAATTTCGATTAACTTTTGAAACTGTTGCACGGGATTTGTGTTTTTAGTTTTTACGAGTGATAAAATAATAATAACACTTTTTATCAGTCATATGGCATGGGTCATTTGGTTTATTCACAGTGTTTGATATATTCCGTAGAACATTTTTTTTGATGTTAGATAGGTTATTCACATTGATGATTCCCATTGATGAAAGTTTGCATTTTGCTAATGCAACCAGGCATGTATTGCGCATTGCAGATTACCTCATGAAACCTTAAAAAGCATTTAAGATCAATGACAATCCAGTCGATCAGAAAACGCGACGGTCGCATCGTTGATTTTGATCCTCGCCGCATCGAGCGGGCAATTATGAAGGCTTTTGAGGCCACGAACCAACCAAATGGCATATTGTACATCCCCGATATTGTGCAGCAAGTGGTGGCGGAATTAGAACATCAATACGGTCGAGAGCGCATCCCTTCGGTTGAAGAAGTACAAGATGTGGTGGAGCGTTGCATTGCCGAAGCGGGATTTTTTGAAGTAGCTAAATCGTATATCCTGTATCGGAAACAGCGCGAAGAAGAGCGCCGGAAGGCTCGGCTGGTTATGATGGATCGGTCCCGCGAGGGTACGTTGATGGTGAAGCGGTCGGATGGATCGGAGGTTCCTTTTGAGGCAGATATCCTTTCCTCCTGGATGTATCGGGTGCTTTGCGGATTGGAAGGAGAAGTTGATATCCCATCGGTGGTGCGTCAGGTCAGTAATTATCTGTTTAATGGAATTTCAGTTTCCGAAATTCACCGGGCAGTGATGTTGATATTGCGGGCACGAATCGATCGGGATATAGCCTATAGCCGATCAGCGGCTCGGGTGTTACTCAATATCCTGTATCGGGATGTGTTGGGAGTATATAGCTTTGATACCGACTTTGCCACGATATATCGACAAGGATTTATCAAAGCGGTTGATCGAGGCATTCAAGGTGGGCGTTATCATCCCGAATTAGCATCGTTCGATTTGGAACGCTTGGCCAACGCCCTTTGCCCTGAACGGGACAATGAGTTCCAGTATTTGGGAATACAGACCCTGTATGATCGTTATTTGATGCGTGATGACCAGCAAAACCACATTGAAGTTCCGCAGTATTTCTGGATGCGGGTAGCAATGGGTTTGGCTTTGGCAGAAAAACCGAACGAACGAACCCATCATGCCTTGCGCTTCTACGAATATATGTCTACTTTTCGTTACATTCCATCGACCCCTACACTCTTTCATTCAGGTACGTTACATTCTCAGCTGAGCTCCTGCTACATTATGACTGTCGAAGATGACCTTGAGCACATTTTCAAGTCGTTCGGTGATGTGGCGCAATTGGCTAAATGGTCGGGAGGGATAGGTATCGACTGGACTGATGTGCGTGCTACGGGTGCCCATATCAAAACCACCAATGTCCACAGTCAAGGTGTAGTCCCCTTCTTGAAAATATTGGATGCGACCACTGCTGCCATTAATCGAAGTGGTAAGCGTCGCGGTGCCACTGCTGCCTATTTAGAAGTGTGGCACTACGACATTGAAGACTTCTTAGAGCTACGAAAAAACACCGGAGACGAGCGTCGACGCACTCACGACACCAACACCGCTGTGTGGGTTCCCGACTTGTTTATGAAGCGCGTGGAAGCCGATGCCGAGTGGACCCTCTTTTCACCCGATGAAACCCCAGATCTTCATCATACTTACGGCCAATCCTTCGAAGAAAAATATCGCTACTATGAACGAATGGCCGACGACGGATCCATTCGCCTGTATCGACGCATCCCTGCCCGTAAGTTGTGGCGTAAAATGCTGACAATGCTCTATGAGA
Source organism: uncultured Sphingobacteriales bacterium (assembly GCA_964452325.1). GTDB lineage: Bacteria > Bacteroidota > Bacteroidia > JAADEI01 > JALVCQ01 > JALVCQ01. Next base: position 2,957 of record CAYVLB010000099.1, read on the forward strand.
CAGGACACCCATGGATCACATTCAAAGACCCTTGCAACATCCGATCGCCTCAAGACCACGTCGGTATTATCCATAGCTCGAATCTATGCACGGAAATTACCCTTAATACCTCGAAAGACGAAGTAGCAGTGTGCAACCTCGGATCCATCAACCTGGCCCGCCATACAACTGGTGATGATATCAACTGGGAAAAGGTAAAGGATACCGTGCGTATGGCCATTCGAATGCTGGATAATGTGATCGACCTTAACTTTTATCCAATTCCCGAAGCCCGCCGTTCAAACTTACGACATCGACCTGTCGGCCTAGGAATGATGGGATTTCAAGACTTGCTGTTCCATCTTCGAATACCCTTTGATACAACAGAAGCGGTGGATTTGTCAGATCGATTGATGGAATTTATATCCTACCATGCCATCGAAGCATCTTCCGACTTGGCAGCTGAACGGGGAAGCTATTTATCATTTCAAGGATCAAAGTGGCACCGGGGCTTATTACCCATTGATACACTGGACCTGCTTGAGCAGCAACGTGGTGTAAAGATTGACGTTCCGCGCACTTATCGCATGGATTGGGAAGCCCTTCGGCAAAAAATCCGACGACAAGGAATGCGCAATTCCAATACGATGGCAATTGCACCCACGGCCACAATATCCAACATTTCCGGATGCTTTCCTGCCGCTGAACCCATCTATAAAAACATTTACGTTAAATCCAATGCAAGTGGGGAGTTTATTGTAATTAACCATTACTTGGTCGAAGAACTTAAATCCCGTGACTTATGGAATGATGAAATTCGGGAACTCATCAAATATCGAGATGGAAATATTCAAGGAATGGGGCAGCTACCTGTTGGCATCCGTGAACTCTACAAAACCGCCTTCGATATTGATGCCCGATGGATTGTCTATCATGCAGCCCGCCGGTCGAAATGGATCGACCAAAGCCAGTCGATAAACATATTTACCGCGACCACTTCGGGAAAAACACTTTCCGAAATATATACCACTGCATGGAAAATGGGGCTTAAAACGACCTATTACCTTCGAACATTGGGTGCATCAGCCATTGAAAAAGCTACGGTCGATGTCATCCATCACCAACACCTCCCCCGAATCACTACAGGTTCGGTAGGAGCCGCCGTCCAAGGGCAAGGAACAACATGCGACCCTGACGACCTTGCCTGTGAATCGTGTCAATAAATCCTATGAACGATTAAAAAAAACGATTCCATGACAGACAAGCGCATTATCAATTGTTCCGTTACCGACCCCAATAAGATTCTGCCCATCAAATACAAGTGGGCACGCGAATATTACAAACAGGGTGTCGCTAATAACTGGGTGCCCGAAGAAGTCAATATGCAAAAGGACGTTGAACAATGGAAATCACACAACATCCTCGACGCTGATACCCGACGAATGATTCTATATAACCTGGGATTTTTCTCCACTGCCGAAAGCCTGACTGCCAATAACCTGGTGCTTGCTGTTTATCGACATATCACCAATCCTGAATGCCGCCAATACCTACTCAGGCAAGCCTATGAAGAAGCCGTCCATACCGACACTTTTATCTATTGTTGTGACACCCTCGGACTTGACCCCGATCACATATATGACATGTACACTAAAATCCCATCTATTAAAGAAAAAGACGAGTTCGTCGTGCAAATGACTACCAGTGTGCTAGATCCGAATTTTGCCACCAATTCTGTTGCTAATGTTCAGCGGTTCGTTCACGATTTGGTGGGATTTTATGTCATCATGGAAGGCATATTTTTCTATGCCGGCTTTGCAATGATGTTGTGGTTAATGCGGCAGAATATCATGCCGGGGATTGGTGAACAGTTTCAGTTTATCCTCCGCGATGAAAGTGTCCATTTGGCCTTTGGGGCTGATCTTATCAATACCATCGTCCGAGAAAACCCAAATATCTGGACACCAGATTTTCAGCAGCAAATTATCGCGAATATCAAACGGGCAGTTGAACTCGAAATCGCCTATGCCGCCGACTGTTTGCCACGTGGTATATTGGGCATCAATAAAGAATTGGTAAGCCAATACGTACGCTATGTTGCCGATCGTCGCCTCCGTCGAATCGGCCTACCCGACCAATACGGCGTTGATAATCCGTTTGAATGGCTCAGCGAGTCGATGGATCTTCGCAAGGAAAAGAACTTCTTCGAAACCCGCGTCACCGAATATCGCACGGGATCCCTCAGTTGGGACGAATAGGCATACGCTTACGTCGGCAATAAGAACCATTTTATTCTATCAATTCCCTACGTCCCGTCTCAATGCATATTTTCGGAGATACGGATGTCAAAAACACACTCCTCCTTTTCATCGTATCAAAGGCAAGGCAATGTGAAATTACTTACGTACCCTGCACGTAAAATAGCCCCTTATGAGGGCGTACCTATGATGACGCTACTGTTGCTTTTGGAAGCGCCGACCGGATTTCATCATCGGCATAGTCGTTAAAACGCTGGAAGTTCTCTATAAAAGCTTGGGCCAAACGGCGGGCGTGGCGGTCGTAGTCAGTTTTGTCAGACCACGTGTTGCGGGGATTAAGCACTTCATCGGGCACTCCAGGGCATGTGATGGGAAAGTGAAGGCCAAAAACGGGATCAGTAGCATATTCAACCGCGTTTAGCTGACCCTCCAGTGCAGCAGAGATCATTGCGCGCGTGTAGGAAAGCTCAAAACGATGTCCTACCCCATAGGCACCTCCTGTCCATCCGGTGTTGATCAGCCAAATGTTTACCGCATGTTGGTCGATTTTTTGACCCAATAGCTGGGCATACTTAACCGGATGCAATGGTAGAAAAGGTGCCCCAAAACAAGCCGAAAAAGTGGGTTGAGGCTCGGTTATCCCCTCTTCCGTGCCTGCTACTTTGGCAGTGTATCCGCTCAAAAACCAAAACATGGCTTGAGCTTTCGTCAGTTTACTAATGGGCGGCAGCACTCCAAAAGCGTCGGCAGTGAGAAAGAAAATGTTGGCAGGTGCAGGGCCTATCGAGGGTATAACCGACCCTTCAATGAATCGGAGCGGATAAGCAGCGCGGGTGTTTTCGGTTTTAGATCCGTCAGTAAAGTTGATGGTGCGGGTGTTGGGAAAAAATCGGACGTTTTCAAGGACCGTTTCAAATCGAAGGGCCTGATATATCTGGGGTTCCTTTTCCGGAGAAAGATTGATAACCTTGGCATAACATCCGCCTTCGAAATTGAACACCGATTCTTTATCCCATCCATGCTCATCGTCACCAATAAGCCGACGGTTAGGATCGGCAGAAAGGGTCGTTTT
>CAYVLB010000100.1:0-231 GCA_964452325.1 uncultured Sphingobacteriales bacterium
GTGAACGATACAGGCGGCGACTATGGGAATTTGTTCGAGGGAAAATTGGTCAGGGTCAGCAAGCCTACGTAGTTTTTCCCCTTATCGAAGAGTCAGAGAAGCTCGATTATCAGAACCTCATGGAAGGATACGAACGCATTCGACGGATATTCCCTCCGCCACGTTATCAGGTTGGTATGTTGCATGGCCGAATGCGCCCTACCGACAAGGAAGCTGTTATGGAACGCTTTG
>CAYVLB010000100.1:241-6252 GCA_964452325.1 uncultured Sphingobacteriales bacterium
GCCCGGGGTGAAATTCACATTTTGGTGTCTACCACCGTGATTGAAGTGGGCGTGGACGTTCCCAATGCTACGGTGATGGTCATTATGAATGCCGAGCGTTTTGGATTATCGCAATTGCATCAGTTGCGGGGGCGTGTGGGGCGAGGAATAGATCAGGCATTTTGTTTTTTGATGACAGGGCCCAAACTATCTGCTGAAGCCCGAACGCGCATTCAGGCCTTAGTCAAAACCAATGATGGATTCCGCTTGGCAGAAGTTGATCTTCGACTCCGCGGCCCCGGTGAGATTGCGGGTACGCGCCAAAGCGGAAATATTCAATTTCGAATTGCTGATCCCATCGAAGATATTCAACTCATGGAGCTGGCTCGACATACCGCCGAATCCATCCTCCAACAAGATCCCCAATTAGAACGTCCCGAACACCATGCCCTCAAAAAGTATCTTGAAGAAGAAAAATCCAATTTGGGCTGGTCCGTCGTTTCGTAACGATGACTTCTTTCCCAGCTCCTCCTACTCTCAATTGCCAATTTTGCGGATGCAATCAACCGTTCCAATTGTTATGAAATTTAAGATCATTATTGAGCTTTTCCGTATTAAAGCGGTAGAGCCCATCCAGGCTACCACCAGCGAAGAACGTTATCAAGCCCTTATCAAGGCCGGATAGAATGTTTTTTACTTCGAGCAGACGGGGTGTTGATCGACCTTCTGACCAATTCTGGAACGGGTGCTATGTCCTCCTTCCAATGGCCTGCCATGATGAAGGGAGATGAATCGTATGCGGGAGCTTGCTCGTCTTATGTGCTGAAAAAAATAGTAGCAGAAGTTGGCGCTTCTTTGGCCACTATCCCTCCTCGTATCCGAGGGGTGCGTATTGTCGAAGAGCCCCCCGTTTTGCGTCATTTCACAGCGCACTTTGAGCCAGCCCATCAACGCCTTATCATGCCTGAATAATTCCCTAACTCCTTCTTTTGCATTCTTGCCAAACCAACCTCAATGAATTCCATACGAGTTGAACATTTGGATAATGGCCTTACTGCTATTTTGGCTCCCAATCGTTATTTGCCTCATGTGTTCGGGGCTGTGGCCGTACGTGCTGGAAGTAAATACGACCCACCCGATCATACCGGCATGGCCCACTATCTGGAACACATGCTTTTTAAGGGGACCCAAGAACTGGGTACTATTGACTATGCCTCCGAACGACCCTATCTTGATTCCATTGCGTTTTGGTACGATCGTCTTCCCAAAGCCACCACTCCCGACGTACGCCGCCGTATTTTGCAAACGATTAATCGCCTATCTGTCCAAGCCGCCCGATATGCAATCCCGAATGAATTGGACCGTTTGCTTCAATTAATCGGTGCTCAAAACATCAATGCCTTTACCCATTACGACAAAATCGTGTATCACAATGCGTTCCCCTCTCATCAAATCGAGCGTTGGTTGGATATTTATGCGCATCGGTTTTCCCAACCGGTATTTCGCCTTTTTCAAAGTGAACTCGAAGTCGTTTATGAAGAGAAAAACCGGATGATGGATGACTATTCCTTTTTCATCATGGAGGCATTATTCAAAAACTTTTTTACAAAACATCCCTACCGACGTCCTATTATTGGCGAGACCCACCACCTCAAAACCCCATCCATCAACGCAATGTATCGCTATTTTATGCAATATTACCGACCCAACAACATGGCATTAATTCTGGTGGGGGATTTTGATATTGATGATACAATCGATCGCATCCGTCGTAAATTTGGCTGTTGGCAACCGGCTGCTGTGCCCCCTTTCCCTACCTACGAAGAACCTCCTTTCGAAGGACGAAAAGTGGTGAAACTGCGCGTTTCACCTTTTCGGATGGGAATCATTGCTTTTCGGGTAGCACCCCATTCCCATTCGGACGCCCCGATCCTCAAGTTTATTGTCCGACTCCTATCGAATGCCAACAACACGGGCCTGCTGGACAGATTGGTACGGGAAGGGACCCTCTTGGCAGCTTACCCCATTCCATTGTTGCTTCAGGATCATGGCATGATGGCTTTCTTTTTTATGCCCAAACTCGTAGGCCAATGGTTCCGAACTGCCGAGCGGCATGTATTGCGTCAGCTAGACCGTATCAAAACAGGAGACTACCCTCGTGAACTTTTCGAAAGCGTCCGATATGAACTCTGGCGGGAAGCTCAATTGAAAGAAGAATCCAACGCCGATATCGCCCTTGAATTGGTAGATGCTTTTATTTACGGCATTCCGCCCCAAGAGTACCTACAACGCAACAGAATTTATGATGCGTTGCAACCTGAACAAGTTTCCGCAGTTGCTCGAAAATATTTTGGATCCGACTATTTAGTCATCCAATCGCGCAAGGGAACACCTTCCAAAGAGAAACTACCAAAGCCTCCTTTTGAGCCCATTCAACAAACTGCTCGGGGTGCCGAGTCCGCTTATGCCCGACGATATAAGCAACTACCGGAATTGCCATTTGCCCCCCAATTTATTGACTTTTCCGAAGGAATGCCCCAACATACCACCGATCGATATCAACTTTATCACACCCTCAACCCGCTCAATTCCGTCGCATCATTGACATTTAGGTGGCGCATCGGTAAACTGCACGACCGGCTTTTACCTTATGTAGTGAGCTATTTATCGTTGGTAGGTAGTCGTCGATACGTGGGTCAACAACTTGGCTTTCAATTGGGTACTTTGGGTTTTGGGTTTCAACTGTCTGTTACAGATAACTATACCACCTTAAGCCTCACGGGTCCAGATGAAAATCTCTCCGATGCATTGCCGTTAATATTTGACTGGTTACGATATCCCGAAGAAAATCCTTCTAAAATCGATATTATCTACAAACAAGCCAAGGCATCCTATCAAGCCCTTCTCCATGATCCTGCCGACGTTGCTCGGGTGCTACGCGATTACGTCATGTATGGGAAATATTCCCCCTACCTTCGTCAATTACCCTTGAAAGAAATCAAGAACCTTACGGTTCAGACCCTACTTGACAAATGGCATGAGGTTCGACGACGTCCATTTGAGGTACATTACGTAGGGAAGCATTCCAAGCCAACAATTGTCCAATTGATCGATTCTATCTTTTCAGATGCAAAGGGTGAGGTATCCTTGCCATCTATGCCGTTCATCGAACGTCCATTACGTATTCCAAGTAATGATCGGATCTACTATGCCAATCGTGAAGACGCCATTCAATCGCATCTTTATTTTTACTCTGTCACTTCCGAATTTGCACCCGAGGATTGGGTTGGTCTAGTTCTTTTCGGTCGTTATTTCGGGAGTGATATGTCGTCATTGCTTTTCCAAGAGCTCCGCGAGTTTCGGTCGTTGGCATATGCTGCGGGGGGCTCTTTTCACCTGCCGTCTTTGCCGGATGGCCCCCTTGCTTTTCAAGGCTATTTGGGGACTCAGTCCGACAAAACCGTCGAAGCTATCGAAACCGTATACCATTTGATCCATCACCTTCCGGTAGATTCAAAACGGCTTGGGGAAATTATAGCGTCAGAACGGAATGCCCTATTGATGAACATGCCTTCGATGCGCAAACGTTCTTTCTATATCCTCCGATGGCGTCGAAGGGGATGGACCACCGATCCTTCCCAGCAATTGTGGGAAAAACTATCTAGTTCGGAAGCCGAAGTCCTCCACCATCAAATGTTGAAGGCTTATCATCGATATTTGCAGTCACGTCCCATTGTTTTTATGGGAGTAATTGATCCCCGCCGATGCTCCATCGACCAACTCCAAGAAAAATTGCCCATCGAGGTCCTTAATCCCCAAACACTCATAACCACGTAAGCCATGAACGGATACGGAAAACGATTCTTACGGATCGGGAAAACACCTAAGCATCCGGAGATTGTCATCAAAACGGCTGAGCAAATCGAAGGAATTCGGAGGAGTTGTCAATTGGCTGCCCGAACGCTTGATTTTATCGCACCGTATGTAGTGGAAGGAATAAGTACTGCAGAATTGGATCGCCGCATCGAAGAATTCATCCGTGAACATGGGGCCGTTCCCGCTCCCAAGGGATATCGCGGCTATCCAAAAGCCACATGCATTTCGCCCAATGAGGTGGTGTGTCATGGCATTCCTTCACCGGATGTGATATTGCGGCCGGGAGATATTCTTAACATCGATGTAACCACTATTTTGGACGGCTACTATGGCGATACCAGCCGAATGTTTTACATTCCCCCCATTAGCAAATCAGCCGAACAACTGCTGCGTATCACTAAAGAGTGCCTTAACTTAGGCATTCAGCAAGTATATCCTGGCAATGAGTTTGGAGCGATTGGTAAGGCCATCGAACAGCATGCCCGTGCCCATGGGTATGGAGTGGTATATGAGTTTTGCGGGCATGGGGTTGGACTTCGCTTTCACGAGCCCCCGGATGTTGTTCACGTGGCCGTCAAGCGCCCTACTCCCCGAATGAAACCCGGTATGATTTTCACCATCGAACCGATGATCAACATGGGAAAATCTCGGACCGTTGTTGACCCCAAAGACGGATGGACCGCCCGGACCATCGACCGAAAACTCTCTGCACAGTATGAACATACCGTATTGGTTACCCCCACTGGTCGAGAAGTGTTAACCGACATCCATGGCGAGTATTCTACGACCTGAGAAATTTCCTACCCCACGCAATCCTCGGTTTCGCGAGCTTGTGCATAAAAAACTCAAAGGCCAACACTTCATGCGAGAAGTGGGGATTCATCTTGATGAGATCGAACCCGGCTATGTATCCGCTTCGATGGAGCTACAACCGCGCCATCTCCAACAGGATGGTAATGCTCACGGTGGCGTGATTATGACACTGTTGGATGTGGCCATGGGGTTTGCGGCGTTTACCCTTGTCGATCCGCACCAACATGTAGTGTCTGGACAAATGGATGTCCACTTTCTTCGGCCGGGGCGATCGCAGCGATTATGGGCTGAGGGACACGTTATCAAGGCGGGACGCCGACTCAGCTTTTGCGAAGGGCAGGTATGGGCCGTTGGAGCTGGGACCCGCCAGCTTATTGCCAAAGCCCAATCAATCATGGTAATCTTTGTGCCGGGCCAACCAAATCAATGATCACCTATTCAATCATTTCCACTTCCGGTGTTAAACAAATCCCAAATTGTTCCAACACCGCACGTTGAACTTGTTTTGACAAGCGATAGACCGCCTCTCCCGATTGCCGACCGTAGTTGACGATGACCAATGGCTGCTTAGGGTGCGTCCCAACGCCTTGTATTTTTCGCCCTTTCCAGCCCGCCTGTTCAATCAGCCATGCTGCAGGTATCTTCACCTTACCCATCTTGATGGGCCAGCCAGGCATGTGGGGCCATTGCTTGCGAAGGATTTCCCATTTGAGGGCCGGTACCACCGGGTTCTTAAAAAAAGACCCAGCATTGGGCAGGTGTTCCGGATCGGGAAGTTTTGCCTTGCGAATGGCTACCACTGCTGCAAATACTTGTTCTGCTGTGGGATTTGAGATGTTACGTTCACGAAAGTAATCTTGTAGTGCCCGATATCGAAACTCAGGATGAGGGCGCATTGACAGTTGCAACGCTACGTGGGTAATAACCAGGCGTCGTTTCCACTCCGGGCGTTTGAAAATGCTGTGGCGATATTCCAAATGGCACACGTGTGACTTCCATTGAATCCATTCGCCACTGTCAAGATCATAGGCCCGTACATACTCAAGAACATCGATGAGTTCTTTGCCATACGCTCCAATATTTTGAATAGGAGCAGCTCCTACCATTCCAGGAATGAGCGCAAGGTTCTCAATCCCATACAATTTGTTGGCAATGGTCGTTTCGACCAGCTTTGGCCACGACTCGCCCGCTCCTATCTCGAGGATTACCCGGCCATCTTTCGAAGCCACCCGCCGATATCCACCAATGCGATTCAGCAACACGATACCGTCAAAGTAGTGCCGAAAGAAAAGATTACTTCCTGCCCCCAATACCAGATGTCGAAGCTGGCGTTCCCGAATGTA
>CAYVLB010000101.1:0-6187 GCA_964452325.1 uncultured Sphingobacteriales bacterium
CGTAAATCACCTGCCGCGTTGTATCGTCAGGATCACCAATTGTCTTGACCACCATAAACGAATCATAACGCCCCATCCGCATCAATTTATCCCATGCGCCGGCAAATTCACCATAAATGGAACGATAAGCCATCTGAGCATCTCGAGCTTTGGATAGTCGATCAATCACTTGCTGCCGCCGAATGGCCCGTTCTTTGGCTTCGACCACCGGATCCCTGACCGATCGATAAAAAACGTACACCAACACCACTACCACAATCAACAATAACAGTTTGAAAATCCGATAGACGTTCATCGAGTCAAGCCCCTTTTTTAAGATGGGCAAACATACAAAACACGATTGACGATAGTTAATTCGCACCTATGCTATACCTCAAATACCCATTAGTTTTGCATGGCCCAGCATATAATCGCCAATATGGAATCCGTCACTTCGGACCAGTTGGGTGTTTCCGTTGTAGTTGCAGCACGAAACGAGGCCAGCCGCTTGCCACGGTTGTTACACTCATTGGCTTGCCAACACTATCCGAAGTGGGAAGTAATCGTAGTTGATGATTATTCCACTGATGCCACCATTGCCACTGCCCGTCGGGCGGGAAAAAACCTGCCCGCATTTCAGATTATCCGCAATGCCTATGCTCCCGGCAAAAAAGGGGCCTTACGTACGGGGGTAGAACACGCCACCCATCCGGTGATCCTTTTTACCGATGCCGATTGCCAACCCTGCTCTGTCTATTGGATTGATGCCATGACCCAGCCGCTTAGGCGTAATGCAACGGTGGAAATTGTCGTCGGAGGATCATATATCTTGGGCAACGGATTAAGGGCCTGCTTTCAACAATACGATCACTTCTGGGAAATACAACAAGGAATTTGGTTTTCCCAACTGGGTAGGCCGTATCTGGCAACGGGCCGTAACTGGGCATGCCGTAAAAATACATGGCTGCGCCTGCGCCACATTCCCAAATTTTGGCATACTCCATGGGGAGATGATGATCAAGCCATCCTTGCCCTGGCTACCCCGAACAATTACCGCTGGAATCTCTCCACACAAACAATGGTGGCCACTACTCCCCCTTCCTCACTGACCCACTGGCTGTATCAGCGCCAACGCCACCTTCGGGGCGGAGCACGTTACCCCTGGAAGCTATGGATAGGACTTGCTTTGATCAATCTCATATTCACCGGCGGATGGTGGAGCTTCCTCATGACACCTCATTGGGGGCATCTTATTTTCTTAATTGCATGGACAGGAATGGCATTCCGGACCCGTCGCAAAGCCTACGAATATGGCTTTTTCAGATCACTACCAGTACTCGCCAAATGGCTTGCAATCCAGATCCTCTACCATGCCCTCCTTTTCCCGGTATTTTATCTCGCCCTCCCTTTTCAACGTCGCCAGCGCTTATGGTAAACACCAACTACGGTGCTTCCACCCGATCCCTATATTCCTCGATGGCGGCAAAAATAGCTTCCGCCACCGCCTTTTGCCCTTGAGCACTGTGAAGAAAAGAATTCTCGGTACGATTCGTCAAAAACCCAATTTCCGTAAGTACACTCGGCATCTGCGTACGCCACAACACAAGAAATCCTGCCTGACGAACCCCCCGACTCAAGCGCTTGGTACGCAATTTCATATGTTTTTCAATCAGCAAAGCTAAATCCGTACTCTGGGCCAAGAACTCATGTTGGTACAGCGAAAAGATAATATATGCTTCCTCGGAATTGGGGTCAAAACCTTCATATTTTTCAGCATATCCTTGCTCAAAAGTAATGGAACGGTTTTCCCGCTTGGCTACTTGAAGGCTGGCCTCACTTTTATGCATGCCTAACACGTACGATTCGGTACCATGCACCGATCGGTTGGATGGCAAACTGTTACAATGAATGGAAATGAAAAGATTACCCTGATTCCGATTGGCAATGGCAGAACGTTCATTCAGGGAAATAAAGCGATCGGTTGTTCGGGTATAGACCACCTTTACCTCTGGCATGCGCCGCTTGATAATTTTGCCCAACGCAAGTACGACCTTCAAAGTAATGTCTTTTTCTCGTACTCCGTATGCCGTCGCACCCGGATCCTTTCCGCCATGTCCCGCATCAAGAACAATAACACGTAAACGCGGAAGAGGAGAATTTAAGGTAAATGAGCTCATCAAGATGCTACCCATCAATGTACCCAACACCCAAAGCGTTCGTCGCGTTAGCATTCTAAGTCCGCATTTCCAAAATTGGTAATGTTGCAAAGCTACCAAACAAAGACTGTTCCATTGTGGAAACAGGGCATTGTTTTGGGATTATGGATATTCTATGCCATGATGGCGAACGCCCAGTCCGTTACCGATTCCGACTCAACCACTGCACCCTGGCAGGTAAGCCCAAGTGCCATCAAAGATACGATTCACGCCAAAGCAGATGATTCATTGGTGATTCACCTTACGATGCAACACCTCAGATTACACCGACAAGTAGATGCACAATACCAAACCCTCCGCTTTAAGGGTGACCTGTTGCGCTATGACTGGACAACAAAGCGCTTATGGGGACTCCCTACCAACGATTCTTCATGGATAACTTTTTATGATGGCAGCGATGCTTATCGAGCGCGGCGAATGGCCTACCACTTTCCCACTGGAAGTGCCTATATGGAAGATCTACGGTTCGCAGAAGGAGAAGGATTCATTCATAGCTTGCGCGTCGCCAAAGATTCCAACAACTATATCTATGGCTATCGAACCCTTTATACCACTTGTCCAGCCGATTCTCCCCATTATGCCATTCTGAGCCGAAAAATCAAAATAATTCCCCATAAGCTGATCATCTCAGGGCCTGCCATATTGACAATTGCGGGGATCCCCACTCTGTTAGCGATTCCGTTCGGTTTCTTCCCAATACCTAAGCAGCAAGCATCGGGAATCATCCTACCAGCATATGGTGAAAGCGAAGGACGTGGCTTCTTCCTACGAGATGGAGGAATATTTTGGGCAATCAACGACTACGCCGACCTCGCCCTCACCGGCGATATATATAGCTTTGGAGGATGGGCAGCCCGACTCCGAAGCCGCTATAAACTACGATATCGATTCAGTGGAGAGGTGCAGCTGGCATACGCTTACAACGTACTCGGCCTGCCTGAAACACCGAACCGACAAACATTTACCGACTTTCTTTTCCGATGGAGCCATCAAAAAGAACAAGCCGCCAATCCCTATTTCGATTTCTCAGCAGATGTCAACATCAGTAGCTCCAATTACCTTCGCCTCAATTCATACCGACCAGATCAGATTGTCACTAACGTCCTCCAATCCAGCATTCACTTCCAACATAGATTGGCAAACGGACGCCACATAATCACGGCAGCACTGAACCATAGTCAAAACTCTGCCACCCACCAAATGACCCTAATGCTCCCGCAGATATCCTACTCGATTCGGCGGATCTACCCTTTCAGAAAGTGGCGAAATGCCCCGCAGTGGCTTCGCAAAGTGGGCACGCATTATCAGTGGCAGTTTCGTAATCAATGGCTTACTACCGATTCTACCTTAACCCAATTTCGATGGCAGGATGAAACACACTTTGGGGCTGTCCATCAAATCCCCTTCTCCACCTCGTTGAAATTGTTTCGATATTTAAGCATATCACCATCGTTTCAATACCGTGGATTCTTTAACTTCTATGAACTGACCCGATGGGTCGATTCCTCGGGCATCGAACACCAACGCCGTAGCCCAACCACTTTTCGATATCTGCACGATTTCAGCTACTCACTCAACACAACCACCCGACTCTATGGCTTCTTATATGCCCACATCGGTCGTCTTCAGGTACTTCGGCACACCCTCCAGCCTTCCCTTTCGTTCAGTGTAGCGCCAGACTTTTCCGCATCTCCGTGGCATTACTACCGCTACTACTCAACCCCCGAAGGAGACTCAATCCGATATTATCCTTACGAAACGCTGTTTGGACAACCCACTGCCACTTCCCGACGCATGCTGAATTTTTCGATCAACAATGTACTGGAAGCCAAAATACGTACCGATGATACGACACACCCTATCAAGCAGCGCACGTGGATCGATAACCTATGGATCAGCGGAAAATATGACTTCACTACCGACTCGTTCGCCCTATCACCCCTGACATTGGGATTTCGCACTCATCAAAGCAAAATTTCCATCCAAACCACCGCCCTTCTCGACCCCTACGCCTACGATTCGATTCGGCGTCAACCCATCCAAGCATGGAAAATGGGACAAGGTATTGGACATATCACTACCGCATCTTTCAGCCTGAACTATGCCCTGTCGGCACCGCAACAATGGGCATCGGCAGCCTTTTTGAATATGACCTATACCGCCAATTATTCGCGAAATCCCCTCTCGCCTGCACCCATTATCCGCCATACAATCAACATACGAGGAGAAATGCGTCCCTCTGCCAAATGGCGCCTGAGCATTTCCTCGGGCTATGACTTTTCCACTCGAAGCCCAACCTTTACATCCATCAATGTTTATCGGGACCTGCATTGTTGGGAAATGAGCCTTCAAATCATCCCATGGGGATTCCGGAAAAGCTATCACTTCCGCATCAACGTAAAGGCCGCAACGCTCCGGGATCTCAAAATCGAAAAACGGAAAGATTACTTCGACTTCATCCGATAACGCCTACTGACCGTTTAGTGATGAATGCAATATATTTGCTGGCCACAATAAATTCCCGGCTTCATGAATCGAGTGGTCACCCTAGCAATCGCTGGAATCATCAGTTGTACGGCATGGGGGCAAAATGTCAGCACCTATGCTGGCAGCCCGCAAGGAAGTACAAACCCAATCGTTAATTCTCCATCGTCTCTCAAACTGCAAAATCCCGTAGGAATTGCTTTCGACGGGATGGGACGCATGTGGTCTTCGGAAGAAATGGGACACGTCATCCGTTTGTTTTACACCGACGGGAAGGTATATGCACGTAGTGGGACGCCCGGTGCAGCAGGATATGCAAATGGCTCTGGACCGATCGCCCGCTATACAATGCCCGCCCATATTGCCATCGATGCAAATGGTAACATTTATGTGGCAGACGCCGGCAATCATGTGATTCGTAAAATTGATGCGTTCTCAAGTCTGGGCAATGCACAACTCACCAACACCCTTGCAGGAAATGGAAACCAAGGTCATAATGATGGACCTGGCTCCAATGCCCAATTTCACACGCCTTATGGAATTGCAGTAGATAACAATGGCAATGTGTATGTGGCGGACAAGGGAAGCCATGTGATTCGTAAAATCACACCAGCAGGTAACGTTACTACCCTGGCAGGCCAGCCCAATCAAGCAGGCAATGCCGATGGGAGTGGCAATGCTGCCAAGTTCAACTATCCCGTCGATATCATCCATAGTGGAGGAGATTTATACGTTGCAGACAGCTGGAATCGGGCGATTCGAAAGATCACAACTTCTGGGCAGGTTACTACGGTAACCACCCTCAGTGGTGGGCTCTTACTCCAGGCCATCGAACGCGACGGATCGGGCAATTTCTATGCTGCCATCGACTGTCGCATCTTCAAATACGACGGTACCAATGCCACCCTTTTGGCAGGGGGGCAATTCGGTAATGATTGTGGGCACATCGACGGCCCCACCACCACCGCTAAGTTCAATAAAATTTACGACCTCGAATTGGAAGGGAGCTATCTATACGTAGTGGAGCGTCAGGAAAATAGCGACTCTGATTATGTGCGCCGAATCAATTTGGTCACTACTACCGTCGAGACGCTACCCTTGTCTCAAAAGGTCACAATATATCCTAACCCAGCATCTGATCAGGTACACATTCTACTCCCCACACACATAGACAATGCCCATTACGAAATCTGGAACATCTTTGGAAAACAAATGGATCGAGGACCCCTGCCCAATACCAATACAAGGGTTGACCTTTCCGATTTTACGCCAGGTATTTACTTCCTAAAAATTTACGGAAACGACCAGCAATTGCTCCTAAAACTCCGCGTGCAATAAAAAATAGAATGGCACGTACCAAGCAGCTGCAGGAGTTGAGTGCCATCATCCGACGGATTGATGCATTCATAGCCAGCCGAAAAGTTTTTTCGCCGCTCGATATTGCTTGGATGGAAGAGCAAATGATTCGAGCCTATGGCTTGTTGTTGAAAACCGCGCCAACGATCCGC
>CAYVLB010000102.1:0-6131 GCA_964452325.1 uncultured Sphingobacteriales bacterium
ATGGTGCAATTGTTCTTGTTGTTGGTTGGCACGCTGCTCGGCATCTTGCTGAGCAGCTTCCGCCTTGGATAGGGCATGCTGCAAAGCCGATACTTCGGACGTTAATTCATGAATGCGATGTTGAGAAGCATTCAGTTGATGGGGCAAGCGGCTACGCATCCATAACCAACCGACAAAAAAGCCAACCAGTAGGAGCAGTAGCCCGCCCATAATCATGGAAAAGTCCATAATTAACTGCGATTGAGTGTGCCTCTTTAAGAAAAGATATCGCAAATTAAAAATCTATCACTTTACTAGCATTTCTCACATTACTTTTGCGTTTCACTTACAATAAAATTATAGCTTTCATGGCCATGGTGGCTGATATTCGACAACAGTTATCTAAACGCATTCTGGTGCTGGATGGTGCCATGGGCACAATGATCCAGCACTTTCACCTCTCAGAGTCGGACTTTCGGGGCGAGTTATTCAAAGATCATCCCGTGCCCTTGAAGGGTAACAATGATTTGCTGTGCCTAACGCGCCCCGATGTTATTGAAACGATTCATCGTCAATATTTAGCGGCAGGAGCTGACCTGATCGAAACCAATACCTTTAATGCCACTTCCATTTCTCAGGCGGATTATGCAACCCAACAATGGAGCTACCTGATCAATAAGGCGGCTGCACAAATTGCCCGTAAAGTGGCCCAAGAGTTTACCACCCCCCAGAAACCCCGTTTCGTTGTCGGTAGTTTAGGCCCCACCAACAAGATGTTGTCCATGTCGCCCGATGTGAATCGGCCAGAGTATCGGGCAATCTCATTCGAAGAAGTGTATGACGCCTATCGAGAGCAGGCACGGGGACTCCTTGAAGGAGGAGTCGACCTTTTGTTGGTTGAAACCATTTTCGATACGTTGAATGCCAAAGCAGCCCTCAAAGCCATTTATGACCTCTTTGATCAAGGAGAACGTATAGTGCCGGTGATGCTGTCCGTAACCATATCCGATCTCAGTGGCAGGGTGTTGTCAGGACAAACCATCGAGGCCTTCCTATATAGCATAGAGAACTATCCGCTGCTTTCGGTAGGAGTTAACTGTGCATTGGGGGCCCGTCAGCTGTTCCCATTCGTGCAGCTATTAGCCAAGCAAGCCCCTTTTTTTATTAGCGTATATCCCAATGCGGGACTCCCCAATGAGCTGGGTGAATATGATCAGACACCCGAGATGATGTATCAAGAGCTCATTCCGTTTTTCGAAGAACATTTGATCAATATTGTAGGTGGCTGTTGTGGCACCACCCCCGACCATATCCAGCGCCTTGCCCGGTTGGCTGGGGAATATGCCCCGAGGGTGCCTCCAACTCCCAAGGATGAATTGCACTTAAGCGGACTCGAACCCCTTCGAATCTATAAGGGGGCTAACTTCATTAATGTCGGTGAACGGACTAATGTTACAGGATCCCGCAAGTTTCGACGCCTTATCCAGCACAACAATTACGAGGAAGCCCTCGAAGTCGCTCGCCAGCAAATCGAAAACGGCGCACAGATTATCGATGTCAATTTTGATGACGGCCTTTTGGATGGTCCTCAGTGCATGACCCGCTTCCTACGACTCCTTGCCAGCGAACCCGATATTGCTCGAGTTCCAGTGATGATCGATTCTTCTGACTGGAAAGTGATTGAAATAGGCCTCCAGCAGCTTCAAGGGAAGGGCATCGTGAATTCAATATCCCTCAAAGAAGGAGAAGCAGCCTTTCTACAACGAGCCCAACAAATCGCTCGATACGGCGCAGCACTTATCGTGGTCGCTTTTGATGAGCAAGGGCAAGCCGACACCTTGGAACGAAAAATTCAAATTGCCGAGCGGGCATACAGCCTCCTGACCCAACAACTCAAATTCCCTGAATCGAACATTATCATTGACCCGTTAGTACTGACCGTGGGAACGGGAATAGAAGAACACGCCCGCTATGCAGTCGATTTCATCGAAGCAGTCCGATGGATCAAAGCCAACCTGCCCCATGCCCATACAATTGGAGGCATCAGTAATGTCTCTTTTGCGTTTCGTTCACATCAGCACATCCGTGAAGCAATTAATTCTGTGTTTTTATACCATGCCATTAGGGCAGGGCTTGACCTGGGCATCGTCAATGCCGGACAAGTAATGGTATATGATGATATCGAACCCGAACTTCTGGGATTGGTCGAGGATCTCCTCCTGAACCGGCGGGCCGATGCCACCGAACGCTTGCTCGACTATGCTGAACGTACTACCACTACCTATCGGTCACGAAAAGAACGGGCAGAATGGCGTCACCTTCCTGTAGAAGAACGCATCGTCTATGCATTGATGCATGGACAAGTCAAATACATCGAGGCAGATGTCGAAGAAGCCCGTCGAAAACTTGGCGACCCCCTTAAAGTGATCGAAGGCCCACTCATGGAAGGAATGAACCGAGTGGGTGACCTTTTTGGAGAAGGCAAGATGTTCCTACCGCAGGTGGTGAAGAGTGCCCGCGTGATGAAAAAAGCTGTCGCTTACCTCGAACCATTTATCCGACAAATGCATCAAAAGAGCGGCGGACGCAAAAGAGGGAAAATTCTGTTGGCCACCGTTAAAGGAGATGTCCACGATATTGGGAAAAACATCGTCGGTGTTGTACTCAGCTGCAACAACTACGATATCATTGACTTGGGCGTGATGGTGCCTGCCGATCAAATTCTCGACACCGCCGAAAAAGAACAGGTCGACATCATTGGGCTAAGTGGTCTGATCACTCCTTCCTTGCACGAAATGGAACACGTAGCTAAAGAAATGCAACGCCGCCACTTTCATACCCCCCTGTTGATAGGTGGGGCAACCACCAGCAAATTGCACACTGCCCTTAAAATAGCGTCCCATTACGATGCCGGGGTGATTCATGTGCCGGATGCCAGCCGAAGCGTGGGTGTTGCCAATATGTTGCTCAACCCCCAACGCCGCCACTCCTATCTGTTAGATGTGCAGCGGGAATATGAAGCCCTACGGGCCGACTATCATAACCGAATCAATCCTACTGAAAATTATCTACCCCTTCAGGAAGCCCGTCGTCGCCGCTTCCAGCCCGATTGGCATGCCTATGATCCCCCACCACCCCAACGGCCTGGATTAACGGTAATCCCTCAAATCGATCTGTACGAGCTTCGCAACTACATCGACTGGACACCGTTTTTCTGGGTATGGGAAATGAAGGGCAAGTTCCCCGCGATCTTAGATCATCCCCAACGTGGCAAAGAAGCTCGCAAGATCTATGAGCAGGCTAATCGAATGTTGGATGATATTATTCGACATCAATGGCTTCAAGCCCGAGCTGTGTTCGCCCTATATCCTGCCTGGGCCAAAGGCGACGATATTGAAGTATTTGACTTGGAGGGGACCCCATTAGGAACTATACACACCTTGCGTCAACAACGGCGCAAACGATCGGATACAACCCCATACTATGCCCTGGCCGACTTCGTGGCCCCCGCCCACATCGGTAAGCAAGACCATATTGGATTCTTTGCCGTCACAGCAGGAGTGGGAGCCTCCGCAGTCATCCAACGATTCAAAAGCCAACACGATGATTTTAAAGTGATTCTCCTGGAAGCACTTGCCGACCGATTGGCAGAGGCGGCTGCCGAATGGCTGCATCGCCAGGTTCGAATCCAGTATTGGGGATATGCACCCCAAGAAAACCTTTCCAACGAAGAACTGATTGCCGAAAAATATCGCGGCATCCGACCCGCCCCCGGATACCCAGCATGTCCCGATCATTCCGAAAAAGAATTGATTTTTCAAGTGCTGCAACCAGAAAAATACATTGGCCTCCACCTCACCGAATCCTTTGCCATGCATCCTGCCGCTGCAGTTTCGGGCTATTATTTCGCGCATCCCGAAGCACGCTACTTCGGTGTCGGGAAAATCTTGCGCGATCAAGTAGAAGACTATGCACGGCGAAAAAGTGTTAGCACTGACCAAGTAGAAACATGGTTGGCACCGTATTTGGCATATGCCTAATCTTATTGCATCATGACAAAGATTATCGATATCATCCGCCACAATGGCAATAGCAAATTGTATTCGATTGAAATTATTCCCCCCAAAAAAGGACATTCAATCAATGCATTGTATGAAAATATCGAAAATTTACTTGAACACCCCCCTGCATTTATCAACGTCACTTACCACCAGCGAGAATACCTCTATAAGCCTATCAAAGCAGGACTGATTGAAAAAATCCCCATCCGAAAACGCCCGGGCACGGTGAGCATTTGCACTGCCATTCGCTACAAGTACAACATCGAAACCATTCCTCACCTCATTTGTGGCGGATTCTCAAAACAGGAAACAGAAGATGCCCTTATCGACCTCCATTACGTAGGTATCAAAAACGTATTTGTGGTGCGAGGAGATGCCATTAAAGGAGATCCCTACTTCGTGCCCCATCCCGAAGGACATCGCTATGCCTCCGAACTGGTCGAACAAATCATGAACATGAATCGGGGTATCTACCTCGAAGATGTTGTAGAAAACCCCCAGCCAACAAACTTTTCCGTAGGTGTGGCAGGATATCCCGAAAAACATCCTGAATCCCCCAACCTCGATGAAGATATTTATTACCTCAAACGAAAAGTCGATTTGGGGGCTGAATATATTATCACTCAAATGTTTTTTGACAATCGAAAGTTTTTTGCTTTTGTGAAACATTGTCGAGATGCAGGTATTGACGTGCCAATTATTCCAGGTATCAAAGTGCTAACCCATCCCAACCATCTTACATTTCTGCCCCGTACGTTCCATATTGATATTCCCGAAGAATTGGTCAAAGAAGTCCGCAAATCCCGATCCAAGTCAGCTGTCCGTCAAATTGGGATTGAATGGGCAATTACCCAGGGACGTGAACTTTTGCGGCATGGTATTCCTTCGCTTCATTTTTTCAGTATGGGACAAACAGCAGCCATTAAAGCAGTCGTATCCGCTTTGTTTTAAGTCTGGGTAAAGGGCACAACGCACGCAGCAATAAGTCCATTAATTTCGCGGTATGAATCCTGTGTACTAGATGTTCCCTTCCATTCGTGCTTTATTGTTTCAAATCACCTTTGGGATCGGTAGCTTGTTGATATCCGCGACTGCTCAAGAAACGATACCCGATTGGTTTCTGAAGCGCACGGTTCGATATCGAGGGAGCCAAATAACAATCGACTCAGTGTTCCGGGCGCGTCATGTTTATGGACAGTATGTGGTGGTAATCGTTGACGAAGTTAGTAATCTGGGTCGCAAACCTAAGCAACTACGCAGAGATGTGCAGATGCTTCGCAGCCTGGGCAGTCGGGCAGACCGCCGAGTGAACCGCGTCAAAGTTTTTTATTACATATTGGTGGATCCACCCGACTCCCTTCTCATTCGGGAATATTTCCGACATAAAAAAATAGGCCGTGGCGCTGCAATGCTTGACATCGCTCACCTCGATGCCAACCCCGTTGTGAATCAGTGGAATATCGCAAAGTACCCTGCTTATGTAGTATTTAACTATCGACGGGAACTGGTTTACGTAGGCTCCGATCGGAATGCCCTTTTTCGTGTGCTGAGCCGATAATTATCGACAGCGTAAATATATGCCATTTTGTCGTCACCCAGCCATTGTGGCTGGGGAGGGATCATCGGAAAGCTTTTTGCACACCGAATCAATCGGAATATCGTAAAATATGGGATTTATGGACTTTAATAAGTTTACAATAAAAGCGCAGGAAGCGATTCAAAAAGCACAGGAAATTGCTTCCTCAATGCAGCATCAGCAAATCGATCCTGCCCACTTGATGAAGGGGATAATGGCAGCTGACGATACCATCCTTCCCTTCACATTGGAGCGATTGGGGGTTGACTTGAATGCCATTCATCACAAGGTGAATGAACGCCTCCACAAACTACCGAAAGTGAGCGGCGGACAACAATATCTTGCTCCCGAAACCCATCAAATCCTTCAAAATGCCTTGAAAATATCTGAACGCTGGAAAGATACCGTCGTAACCATCGAACACCTTCTCATCGCTATAGTCCAGCAGGATGACGAATTGGGCAAGGAGTTACGGAATTTGGGACTACAACCCGAACCATTAAAACGCATTATCA
>CAYVLB010000103.1:0-6085 GCA_964452325.1 uncultured Sphingobacteriales bacterium
GTAGAATAGCGCAATTCGGGAAGCACATGCCAAATATCCTCACAGATTGTAAAACCAATACGCTCACCCGCCTTTTCCACAACGAGCACGCCATCTCCTGGCTCATAATAGCGACATTCATCGAAAACATCATAGGACGGGAGCAGGTGCTTATCATAGATCTGCACTTCTCCACCCGAGTAATAAAACAGAGAGTTGAAAATAGAACGTCCGTACTTTGACGGATTTCGACGGATTCCTCCCACTACGACATCCAATTCCGCCGGTAACATTTCCTGCAACTTGTGCACCGCTGCCTCACACACCTCTACAAAAGAAGGTCGAAACAAAAGGTCCAACGGCGGATAACCACACAATGCCAATTCAGGGAATACCACCAAAGAGGCCCCTTCCACATAGGCCCGTTGGGAATAAGCAACTATTTTTTGCAAATTATGGAGAACATCTCCGACAATCGTGTTGATTTGGGCAAGCGCGATTTTCATCGGGAAGCAATACTTATCTTGCAACAAAGGGGCAAAGGTAAAGGCATTAAAAAAGGGGGCAAATGCCCCCTAATGCATCATCAGAACACCAATGATTTTTAGAATAATACGCCCAGTTCCAAGCCAATTCCGATTGGCTTGAAACTGACATTATCCGCCGCATACCCAGATAGTCCCAGCCCACCATTGGCAGGGTTTTCAGTAATGGTTTTCTTTGTGGTAATGTCCATAAAGTAGTTCTCAAAACGAATGGCACCTACCAAAGCTGTTTTCCCTCCCAGCGAGTATTGGCCACCTACACCCATTACCATCCCCACCCCTAGCGGATTGTATTTTACAGGCACCTCTGGAAGTTCGCTACCACCACGGGTAATGACTCCTTTCGACTTTACCCCTACACTCAGCAACGCACCAAATCGGGCAAAATAGGTCATATATCCAATTTCGTTGGTCCGAAGCACCATGGATACCGGGATGGTAATGTGTTGCAATTTATGATGGATCGAAGCCTGAACGGCATCTATATCTGTCACGGAATATTTCACACCATTCATATGATGATAAATCCCCACTGCAACCGCATAATTAGGTGATAGCGCTTTCTCACCGTAGAGGCCATAACTAAACCCGACAACAATGCCTTCATTGGCAGCCTTCACATCTGGCTTGCGCGATTCAGCTTTGGTCCAGTAAATTATCGGGTTCCCCTTTACACCGAATTGAAAGCCCTGGGCATTCAGAAGGTTGGCAGCAAGTGATGAAGCAGCCAATACAACGAGAGCGATAACTTTGCACTTCATAATTAACTCGAGTTTGCGGCAAATTTATGAAACCGAAGCTGGGGGCATGGTTTTGCATGCTGGGACTTTGGGGAGCTATTGCTTGGGGATGCCAACATTTTGAACCGGAAGCACTTCGGAGATTACCCCTACCGAATGTGCACATCCTACGTTTTGACAGCTTACTGTTTTCAATCCCTTTGCAGTCGTTCGACACCCAAGTTGTCCAATTGATGCGACAATACCCGATCCCTTCCGAAGCCTATTTTCATTTTGTGATGGGATTGCCCAGCAACGACTCGGTGCTAATCTCACGACTCCAACAAGTAGTAAGGGATCGCTATTCCCAAGTGCTGTTCCAAGATATTCTCCAGGCTTATCCATCATTAGCTCCTATCGAGTCGGCACTACAAGCCCCACTTCGTCGGTATCAATTTTACCTTCAAGTGGATTCTGTCCCACACTTTTTTTCTTATATCTCTTTTTTCTCTTATGCCGTCATCACTTATGGGAAGTGGGTAGGTATCGGATTGGACATGTATTTAGGGCCCCACTACCGATTCTATCCGGCCACTATCCAACACCAATATCTTATCCGGCGCCGAAGCAGTACCTATCTCGTTCCCCAGGTGATGAAGGCCTTATTCGCTCGCCATTTTCCGGTGGATTCTTTCACAGACTATACCCTCATCAGCCATGCCATATACGAAGGAAAAAAACTATACTTCCTCGACCTCACACTCCCGCACCTTCCAGATTCGATAAAAATCGAATACACAGCGCAGGAAATGGAATGGGTCGAGGATAATGAGGCAGAGCTATGGACATTCATGATAGAACAAGAATTGCTCTTCAATTCGAAACCACGAACGGTTGGGCGCTTTTTCAATGAAGCACCTTTTACCAACTACGCGGGAATTCCCCAAGATGCACCACCACGCCTGGGCGAATGGATCGGGTGGCAAATTGTTCGTTCATACATGAAAAAGCACCCTGAAATATCTCCCCTCGAACTCTTTGCTGAAAAGGACTATCAAAAGATCTTTCAGCAATCGGGGTATCGCCCAAAAGTCCGTTATTTCTGAGCCAATCCATCATGCATGCGATCCAATCGGCGAGCCATTTGCTGTAAGATTTCCGCCTCGTAAGCCAGCCCTTCCTCCCAACGTTGACGAACGTTTTCCTCTCTAAAGTACACTTCGGCTAATTCAAGAAATGTCCGATAATGACGAGCCTCACTAATCATTAAATCGTGGTAAAAGCGGGCAAGATCGCTGTCGGCTACTTGTTCAGACAACAGGCGAAACCGCTCGCAACTGCGCGCCTCGATGAGCGCACCGACTACCAAACGGTCTAGCAATTGGATATCTCGTCCTTGCCCTCGTCGAACCCATCCCATCAACTGATTGGCATACTCATCTTTACGGGGTGGACCCAATGAGAGGCCCCGTTTCCATAATTCGTGGAGCACCATTCGAAAATGCCCCCATTCTTCCGAGACAACAGGAGCCAACGTCCTGACCAATTCAACGCAATTGGAATAATGGACAATCAATGAGATACAACTGCTGGCTGCCTTTTGTTCGAGCCATGCATGGTCGGTAAGGATTACTTCAAGCGACTGCGTTGCCAAACGAGCCCAATAAGGGTCTGATGGAAGACGTAAACCCATCAACGGACGCCCGCCGGAAACCATATTGCATTGCATAGACCAACAGTGCCGAAGGGGGGACTCGAACCCCCATGCCTTACGGCACACGCTCCTGAGGCGTGCGTGTCTACCAATTCCACCACTTCGGCAGTAGGAATGCAAAATTACCCCCTTAGGGCTAAAAACAGGAGTTCAACTTGGAACGCCATCAATTGAATTTTCCATTAACTTTGTAGCAGGTTGGCTACCCTTAACACCATGATTACATTTTCATTCGAGCACTTGCATGCATTAGTGCACTCACTGAATGAAGCAGAACACCGGCGCTTTTGGAATTATCTTACATCCAAACGTCGAAGCAAACAACTGGTAGAGCTATATTCCGCATTACGGGCCAATGTAGCCAAACAACGCTATCACTACGAAAAGATATTATCTCCCACGGTATTCCGTGCCCTGACAGTACTTCAGCGACGATTGCGCAACGAAATTCATGCCTTCCTGATTCGAGATTCGCACCATACTTCGCTTTATCAATATATCTTAATCATTCAACTTTTGAGCGAACGGGGGCTTTTTGAGCAAGCCTATCAATTGCTAGAGGAAATCCTTCGACGTCCCCCTGCCTTCATTGGAGAAGACTTGCACCTACTACTCATCCGCTACCGAGTATTTTTATTGCGAATGATGTACGTAGCCAATCCGTCTTCGGTCAACCTCAATGATATCCGCACTGAACTATACCAGTACACCCAGGCCTTTATCGCACGGATAGAAAACGAAATCACCCAACTCGAAGTCCGCCACCTTTACAATCAACCCAATCACCATACCATCTTAACACCCCCAAAAATCAATCAGATACTCGATCAACTCCATCAAACATTCCAACAATACAAGTCCCTTCGCCCTTCATCACCTTTTCTTTCCGAATTGGAACTGGACCTCCAAATTGCCGAAGCCGCCCTCCAAGAAGTTATGGCCCAGCATGGCAAGAGCCTGCCCCACAAACCCAATTATAATGACCTACTCAAGATACTATTTAAGAACTCTAACACTTCATTGATTGACTTCGAATCGATACTTCGCCACATTGCTAGCTTTAGTGAAACGGTACTTATGTTGTTGTTATCACTTAAAATCAATACTGCGGAGGCTGTCTTTCAACGAATGGATGAGTATGTTGCATGGGCCCAACAACATTTGCCCACTTCATTACATCGATGGATGGACCTTGAGTTGTTGTTGGCTGAAGCCCACGTAAAAGGAAGTATTCTAAATTTACCCTATTCGTCAGACCTACTCCAAAAACTAATGCCCTCACTCCAAAGGCAATCCCTCGCTGTATACTCCCCCATTACCCAGCGGATTATTACGTTGTATGCTGCAGCCAACTATTACGCCGATAACAATTATCGCATGGCACTTCGAATAGTACGATATTATCTTACTTACCACTATCGGACATTACCTGTTTCATGGATGACACAAACAATGGTTGCAATTTGGATGGTAATTCTCTTTGAAACCGGCCAGCACAAAGACCTCCGAAAACTAATTCGATACGAGCTGGCACAATGGACCTTCCCAAAGGAGTCCATACCCCTAAAACATCTTATCAAACTCCTTTCGAATAACTACAATCAGTGGCAACCCAATAAGCCCCTCAAGGGAAGTGATGAGTTTCGAGCACGCATCTTGGAAGAAGTCACCCAATCAAAATATGCATTTATGAATCAAGCGCCCCAACCCTACCACATGTTTTTCGACTATCTCTCATGGATTGACGCAATGGAAGGGAAAGGAAGTTATGCTCAGTTAATTCAAGCAAAATATCATGCCTTGAAGCAACTTCAACCCACTGTCTAACGCCATGACACGTCTCAATGATTCGGGTATCCTTACTACACGGGCAAAACGTCCCATTGTCTGGGATGTAACATTGCCTGACCAATACCCTTGTCCTTTAGTCATTTTTGCCCACGGTTTCAAAGGCTTTAAGGATTGGGGTGCTTGGAATATGATGGCACATGAATTGTCCCTGCACGGGATCGGCATGATAAAATTTAATTTTTCCCATAATGGAACCTCCCCTGAGCATCCCACCGAGTTCACCGATCTGGAGGCCTTCGGGCAAAATACCATATCCACAGAAGTAGGAGACTTCCAACGCATCATAGAGTTTGTATTGTCCGAAAAACCTGAGTGGGCCCAATGGATTGATACCCAACGGTTATGGCTGATGGGCCATTCCCGGGGAGGTGGTGTGGCATTGGTAACCCTATTGGAACATCCGAAGGTACGTGGAGCCATTACGCTCGCTTCAATCAACCACTTCGATCGGTGGGACGAAACCACCTTAAAGCAGTGGCAAAAGGCCGGTGTTATTTACATTGAAAATACCCGTACCGGCCAACAAATGCCCCTTTACTACTCACTGGCCGAAGACATCATTCAACACTCGGAACGGTTCGACCTGGCCGCACGCTTGCCCGGAGAGTGTCGTCCTATCCTCATACTCCATGGTAAAATGGACTCCACCGTTCCATACCAAGAAGCCATGCAACTATTTGAATGGGCACCCAACGCCGAACTATGCATCCATCCTCGTGCCGACCACGCCTTCAACACACGCCACCCATGGCAGGAAAAATGGTTGCCTGAACCCATGAGATGGGTCATCCATAATACGGTATCTTTCATTGAAGCTACCGCCGAATAAATTGGGCCAGTGCCGCCGCATATGCTGCATACCCCCACACCTGTGGAACGTTGTTGTGAGCAGCTCCCTCAATAAGGTGCTTTTCACGATACGAACCTCGATAACGCTCGAAAATAACACGTCCATGAGTGGAATCACTCAAAAACTTATCTTCCGTTCCATGGATCCAACAGAACGGTATGTCCACTTGCCGAATATCTTCGGCCACATCAATCTTAAGGTTGGTAAAAAAGGTAGATGGCATTGCCAGCAATGCCGCATCTTGAACCATAACAGCTGCCGAGGCGAAAGGCGCCTCTAAAATCAGCTTGGCTGGTGCCAGGCTGCGGGGGCGTGCCGCCAATTCAGTTGCCGGCGCCGACCCCAAACTATACCCATAAAAAATAAGCCGACTGGAGTCCATTCCATGAGATGCCAACCACTGTAAAGCAGCATCCGCATCTTCATA
>CAYVLB010000104.1:0-6033 GCA_964452325.1 uncultured Sphingobacteriales bacterium
TTAGTGGAGAATGCCCATTTGAAATATCAATCGTTCGTAGGGGAGCGCATTACTTTGGCTGGATATCTGTCGCATGAAGGGGGGGATTGGCGTCGGATTCAAGTACACCTTGACACCGTTCGTGGATGGCTGGGCGGAGAACCTTTCAAGGGATTTGTGGCCATCCAACAATGGGAGCCATTGCGATTGAAAGGTATGATTGATTATCGGTGGGATTTAGCCCATTGGATTCCAATATTGACTCATGGTCGGATTCGTGGCGCGGGACGCATTGATGGGCAGGTTAAGATAAACATTGATGGTAATCGTCGTTGGTTCAATGGACGGCTTACTGGAGGTGCGTTGGAGGTTCGACGGAGCGATTCGTTTATATTTCAGCTGTTGAACCCTACTATTCAGCTGGCTTCGGATCGCATTCAATTGGAGGAAACCGGCTTTCGGCTGAATGCATCTGAGGGAGTAATCGGGGGAACATATTCATTTTCGGCCCCCTGGGCAATGCGAGTGGCCGCTAAGCGTTTGCGATGGGAGGATATATGGGCATTGATCTCGACAGCAACAACAACTGTTGGGTTCGCAGATAGTGAAACCACTGCCAATCCCACCGATGCATTGTTGTTAGGGAGCATTGACCTATCTGCCCGACAGTTTGAATGGGATACATGGCGCCTTTCTCAGGTACGTAGCCGCTTGGCTATTTATCCGGATGTGGTGATATTACGTTCAGTGCTGGCCCAATGGGGGGATGGGACTGTTCGTTTAGACAGCCTTTTGTATCGGTGGGATCCAGCAGAGTTGAGGGTTATGGGAAGCCTGCGTAATGTGGACATTCGTCGATTGTTAGAACAATTGGATCAGTGGGATGCGCCGGTGATTGCTGCCAAGCACGTTGGGGGGAAAGCAAGTGTTGACGGATTTTTTCATGTTCCTTTCGACTCCATGGGTATGGTAATCTTCCCCCGCATGCGAGCAGAAATGGATATCAATATTTGGCAGGGGCAAATCGTTGATTACGAACCACTTACACGCATGATGGGATTTCTTAAACTCGAGCACCTGCGCAATCTGCGGTTCGATGCCCTTCACAATCACCTATCCATTCGTCGTGATACGCTTTTTATCCCAGCTATGGATATTAACAGTGATGATCTACACCTGCGTCTTACGGGGTATTATACTTTCGCGTCGTTTATGGAATATTTTATTCGGCTCAATCTCAATGAACTACTTTTTGGAAAGAAAAAATATCCCCAACAAGAATTTGGTTACGTGCCCTCTCAAGGCAGGCGTGGGATGTTTGTATATCTGCACATGTGGGGACCGATGGATTCGCTCGAATTCGAATTTGATCGTAAGGGAGTTAAAGAGCGATTAGGAATTTCCGAGGATACTACCCCAACGTTACCTTCCGATGGCGGATATGACCTGGAATGGGATTAAGCCAATGACGACGACTCGTTGGAAAGTGGCTTTGGTTGCGGTGGGGATTATTGCCGCAGGGTTTTTTCTGTATCAGTCGTTTCAGTGGTCACAACTGATGACAGAAGAAGAAGAAAAGTGGGTTGGTTTGTGGGGGATGGCTTACCAGAAACTTCAGCGGGGTGAAGATATAGAATTGGCCCTGGAAATTATTAAGCTGAATGAAAGAATCCCGATTATTTTGGTTAATGACCGTTGGGAAATCATGAATTATCGAAATCTAGGTGTGGAGGAGCCGGATTCTGTTTTTCTTTACCAATCGCTTGGATATATGCGGCGTCTGCATGCTCCCATTACTTTTTCGGATGGTCAGGGGCATCGTTACCATATATACTATGGAGAGTCACACTTGAAGAAATGGATCCAGTTTTTTCCATGGGCGGTTATGGGATTGGTAGCGGTACTGTTTTTAGTGGCCTATTTTGCGTTTAAGCACTTTCGCCGCCACGAGCAAGAGCGGGTATGGTTGGGGCTGGCGAAAGAGGCTGCTCACCAGATGGGTACGCCCATCATGGGCCTTATGGGATGGCTGGATTTCTTGCGTGAAAGTGGGGCTCATGCTTTGCCTCCCGATATTGAGGCAGAAATGCGAAAGGATGTGGGCCGGCTTCAGAAGATATCTGAACGCTTTTCGAAGATCGGCGCTCCCCCACAGAAGGAGTGGGTCAACCTGCGCAAAATCATTGATGAAACGGTAGCCTATTTACAGCAACGTTTTCAGACTGTTCGTATTGAGGTTCATCATTCGGATCCACTGCCATCCATTCAAGGGGTACCGCTGCTTTTGGAGTGGGCTTTGGAGAACCTTATCCGAAATGCCATTGATGCCGTGAAAGGCAAAGGACGTATATTGGTGGAAACGATGTTAAAGGACAACCATATTGTTATTGATGTTATCGACGAGGGGGGGGGGATTGCATCCATTCATCGGTCCCGCATATTCGAAACCGGTTTTACGACTAAAAAGCGTGGAATGGGATTGGGACTGCCATTGGCTCGACGCATTATTGAGCAGCACCATGGCGGGCGTTTGTTCATTGCCCATACCGAAGAAGGTCAAGGCACAACCTTTCGTATCATCTTTGATATCTCGAAAAAAGATTCTTCATGATGATATCAAAATATAGAGAAAATCTAAATTTGAGGGGGGGTATGAAGCAATGCCTTCTGTTGAAGATCACTCTGGGTGGGCACGTCATCGATGTTTACGGAATATTGGGTTGTAAGGAGTAAGGTGGGGTGTTGACTGTGACTTCTTTCGTATCTTTAGGCAAGCCTTTTACTTTTGCGGCTCAAATTGGTATGTCGCATGCGTATTCCCGTTGTTGGTCGTCTCTTTCCATGGATATTGGCGATAGTACTTGTTTTTCCTGGGATATTAGGTGCCCAGCAAGCTCAAGAGGGTGAAAAGCTGTTCCGACAAAATTGTTCGGCATGCCATAAGCTGGGTACCAAGCTAATAGGTCCCGACCTAGTTGGCATATCGGATCGTCGCCCTGTTGAGTGGATTGTTAAGTTTGTTCAGAATTCCCAGGAGGTTATAAAAAGCGGTGATCCATATGCGGTGAAACTGTTTGAAGAGTATAACAAGGTCGTTATGCCACCTCAAGGCTTGACGGAAGAACAAGTCAAGTCTATTATTGCCTATATTGATGAATATGCCAAGGGTGGGGGCGAGTCGGCAGCCGCCGGGGAGGCTGGGGCTGCTTTCGTAGTGGATGCTCCCGAGCTGAATCCCCTTCAATGGACGATTATTTTTACTTTGTTGACGATTTTGTTGGTGGTGATTGCCAAAACATTAGAATGGGCCTATCGGGCGAAGGGGAATGAGTTTAGTTGGAAGCAAATTACGCCCTACTTTTTCATTGCCTGGGGTATCTTTTGGGCTGCTTTTGTGGGTTGGCAGTTGGTAACATATACCAAGGATATCCGAATAATGGATGCATCTTATGAAGGGAAGGAAATCAAATGGTTGTTTGACATTACGTGGATCTCCACCGTTGTGATATACTTTGTGGTGCACTTTTTCCTTTTCCTGTTTTTGTTTAGGTATCGTGGAGGCAAGGGGAACAAGGCGTATTACTATGCCCATAACAACAAGCTGGAAATCTTTTGGACAGTAGCTACGGCCATTCCGCTGGTGGTAATGATTATATATAGCATGACCGTGTGGCAACGGGTAATGGCGGAGCCGAATAAGGCAGATCATGAAGTGGAGGTTTTTGCTTATCAATTTGGGTGGAAGTTCAGATATCCTGGCCCCGATGGCAAGTTGGGACAGTACAACTATCGGTTAATCGATCCTGTCAACAACCCGCTGGGGTTGGATTTTAATGATCCGGCGGCCAAAGATGACATTATTGTGGACGAGCTTTATTTGGCCAAGGATCGTACGTTTCGGTTTCGGCTCCGTTCTCGGGATGTGATTCATTCTGCGTGGTTCGTGCACTTTAACATGCAGCTGTACGTGCAGCCGGGGATGAAGAATTCCCTTACGTTTACGCCGCGCCTTACCACCGATGAGGCGCGGGCACAGCTTGGGAATCCGGAATTTAACTTTGAACTGGCGTGTAATCAGATTTGTGGATCGGCTCATTTTAACATGAAGCGCTATATTTACGTATTGACACCTGCCGATTTTGATCAATGGCTTGGCCAACAGCAATCTTTTTATTCGCAGGTAAAGGGGCAACTTAATTCACAAACTGCATCTTTGACTCAATCCAACTTCTAAAAAGTACGCATTATGGCACACAAGGAGTCATTTATCACTAAATACATTTTTAGTCAGGATCATAAAACCATTGGCAAGCAATTTCTTATTACGGGGATTGTGATGGGTCTGGTCGGTGGTTTCTTATCCGTATTGTTTCGTCTTAAATTGGGGTGGCCAGATGCCGATTTTTCGTTTTTAAGGCCTATTTTGGGTGATTGGATTTCCAACGGACAAATGGATCCCGGCTTTTTTCTGGGGCTGGTTACGATTCATGGGACGATTCTTGTATTTTGGGTGTTGACGGCGTCGTTGTCGGGGACGTTTGCCAATTTCCTGATTCCGCTCCAACTTGGGGCACGGGATATGGCTTCGCCTTTTATCAACATGCTGTCTTATTGGTTTTTCTTCCTTTCGTCGGTGGTGATTTTGGCATCCCTTTTTGTAACATCTGGTCCTGCTGCTAGCGGGTGGACCGTTTATCCGCCCCTCAGTGTGTTGCCTCAAGCCATGCCGGGATCGGGAATGGGAATGTTGTTGTGGATGGTCGCTATGGTGTTTTTTATTGTGGCAACGATGTTGGGCGGATTGAATTACGTGGTGACAGTGCTAAATATGCGTACGGAGGGAATGACCCTTGGGCGCATGCCCCTGACGATTTGGGGTGTTTTTCTTACGGCTGTCTTGGGTCTGCTGACGTTCCCGGTGCTGCTGGCGGCGGCGGTTCTTTTGCTGTTTGATCATTCGTTGGGAACGTCGTTTTACTTGTCGGAAATATGGATTAACGGCCCGCTTGGCCGCGATGGTGGGAGCCCCATTTTATGGCAGCATTTGCTGTGGTTTCTGGGGCACCCGGAGGTTTATCTCATCTTAATGCCGGCACTGGGAATTATTTCCGAGGTTATTTCGACCCATGCCCGTAAGCCGATTTTTGGCTATAAGTTCATGGTTGGGTCGCTGGTGGCGATCACGATTTTATCGATTCTGGTGTGGGGGCACCACATGTTCGTAACGGGGATGAATCCGTTCTTGGGGTCAGTTTTTATGTTGGCTACCTTATTGATTGCAGTGCCTTCGGCGATCAAGACCTACAACTACTTGGCCACATTGTGGCGGGCTAACATTCAATTCAACACGCCCTTGCTGTTTGCTTTGGGGATGTTAACGCTTTTTGTCACGGGGGGGCTGACGGGGCTCTACTTAGGCAATGCTGTGGTAGATATTCCCCTTCACAACACCTATTTTGTTGTGGGCCACTTTCATCTGGTGATGGGGGCGGCATCTATTATGGGGATGTTGGCTGGAGTATACCATTGGTTCCCGAAGATGTTTGGTCGGATGATGGATGATACGCTGGGGAATGTTCATTTTTGGTTGACCATATTAGCAGTGTTTATGGTCTTTTTCCCGATGCATTTTATGGGAGTTGACGGTGTACCGCGCCGCTATTATGCATTTACTGCCTTTGATGAATTTGGCGAGTGGGCAGGGGCTAACCGGTTGATTTCGCTGGGAGCCATCTTGGGATTCGTCGCGCAGTTGATTTTTGTCTATAATTTTTTCAAAAGCATGTTTGCGGGGAAAAGGGCGCCACGGAACCCCTGGAAGTCGAACACTTTGGAGTGGACCACTCCGGTTGAAGTGGGTCATGGCAATTGGACGGGCCCTATTCCGCATGTGTTCCGGGGGCCGCATGAGTATAGTCGCCCTGGCTTACGGTACGACTACTTGCCCCAAACTGTGAGCGACGCGGACCTTGAAGCAGGGATTGATTACGGAAAGGAAGATTATGATCCTATCTGGGATTCGGTTAATTATAAGCAATATAAAGCGGAAGCCGA
>CAYVLB010000105.1:0-6000 GCA_964452325.1 uncultured Sphingobacteriales bacterium
GGATATTTTGATTGATGTGGTTGGCTATCGCAAACATGGACACAATGAGGGGGACGAACCCAAATTCACCCAACCTAAGCTATACAAAATCATTGCCCGACACCCCGATCCCCGAACCATCTACCTCCAGCAGCTGCAGAATGAAGGGGTGCTTGACCAACAACAGGCCCAACAATTTGAAGCAACCTTTAAGAGGCAGCTTGCTCAGGCACTTCAAGAAGTACACCAAGAAGAATCTGTATTTACTTACATTCCACCGGAACTGGATTCGGAATGGAAAGCACTCCGGCACGGATTGTTTGAAGACTTTGAAAAATCTTGGCCCACCGCAGTGCCGCGGGAAATCCTAGACCGAACCATCGATGTACTTACCTATATTCCACCCCATATCCAACCCATTCCCAAAATCCGACGATTGATAGAAGAACGAAAAAAACGTTATCAGCAAGACCGCATCGATTGGGCATTGGGGGAACTTCTTGCCTATGGTGCCCTCATTGCAGAAGGGAAAAATGTTCGAATTAGCGGCGAAGATTCTGTGCGGGGGACGTTTTCACATCGTCATGCAGCCGTTTATGATGCGGAAACCGAAGAACCCTATTTCTTTTTACATCATGTGGGTCCCGAACAGGGCAAATTTTGGATATATAACTCCATCCTTTCCGAATATGGCGTATTGGGCTTTGAGTACGGATATTCAATTGCCTATCCCCATACGTTGACTATTTGGGAAGCCCAATTCGGTGATTTTGCTAACGGCGCCCAAGTGATTATTGACCAATACATTGCTTCGGCCGAGTCGAAGTGGCAGATTATGAGCGGGATTACCTTGTTGTTACCGCATGGCTATGAAGGACAGGGACCCGAACATTCCAGCGCACGGCCCGAACGTTTTCTTCAATTGGCTGCAGACTGCAATATAATCGTAGCGAACCTGACTACCCCCGCCAACCTCTTTCATGCCTTGCGGCGACAGCTCCAGTGGCCCTTTCGAAAACCCCTCATACTTTTTACGCCCAAATCGCTTTTACGTCATCCGGAGTGCATATCGGCTGTCAGTGACCTCACTGACGGCCACTTCCAAGAAGTTATTGATGACCCCGATGTCAAAAGTGCGCGCAAAATCAAGCGGGTATTATTGTGTACTGGAAAAATTTACTACGACCTGAAAGCGCGCCAGCGGCAGTTAGGGCCTCAGGCGGGAAGCGTGGCAATAGTTCGCATCGAACAATTGTATCCCATGCCTCACCACCGCATTGATGCGGTGATGAAAAAATATGTGAATGCTGAGTTTGTGTGGATACAGGAAGAACCCAAAAACATGGGATATTGGACCTTTTGGCTTCGTCATTCCGAGTATGCCCGACAGTGGGGGCTAATTAGCCGGCGGGCCGCTGCCTCCCCCGCAACAGGATTCCATCAAAAACACCTCGAAGAACAAGAAGCCCTACTTTACCAAGCATTTGACCTCACTGCATAAATATCATTGAGATATGATTGAAATCCGCATCCCTGAGGTGGGAGAATCGGTAACAGAAGTCCAGATTGTAACATGGCTCAAGGAAGATGGGGATTACGTAGAAGCAGATGAGCCCATCGCTGAAATTGATTCTGATAAGGCCTCTTTCGAGTTGCCTGCTCCCGCCCCGGGAATCCTTAAAATCGAAGTTGCCGAGGGCCAAATTGTCAAAGTAGGCGACTTGGTGGCCCGTATTGATGACTCCGCATCTCCCCAGGTATCTGATACTACTTCGGTCGATGCTGCAGATGACCGACCCGTTGCCGAAGCACCCTTGCCCCCTGGGGCGTCGACTCCTCCTGCTTCCCCTCCGAAAAAGCATCCATCACCAGCTGCTGAGGCACTCTTGAAGCAAGCAGGACTCACGGCCGAACAAGTTGAAGGAACCGGTCGGGAGGGGCGCATTACGTCGGCGGATGTTCGTCGCGCCATGACCTCACCACCACCGCCTTCCAAATCGCCTACTGAACCGACTTCTCCTCCTGTTGCTATCCCCCCTCTTGAAGGACAACGCCGCCGTAGCGAGCGCCGAGAACGCATGTCAATGATTCGCCGAACCATTGCCCGACGCTTGATGGAAGCCAAGCAAAACTCCGCCATGCTGACTACTTTTAACGAAATTGATATGAAGGCGGTGATGGAACTGCGTCGGCATTATAAGGAGACTTTTCAGGAAAAATACGGGATTAGGCTGGGCTTTATGTCATTTTTTTCAAAAGCAGCATGTGAAGCCCTCAAAGAATGGCCTGCCGTTAATGCCCGAATTGAAAATGACGAGATCGTTTATTTCGATTACGTGGATCTGGGGATGGCTGTTTCAACTCCTCGCGGGCTGGTGGTCCCCGTTATCCGTGATGCCGATTTGATGAGCATCCCTCAGCTGGAAGCCGCAGTGGCCCAGCTGGCCCAAAAGGCACGTAACAACCAGTTGACTGTGGATGACCTCACGGGTGGCACCTTTTCCATTACCAATGGCGGCGTTTTTGGTTCGATGCTATCTACCCCGATCCTCAATTACCCCCAATCAGCCATTCTCGGCCTTCATCGTATCGTGGAACGGCCTGTCGCTATCGATGGTGAGGTGCAAATTCGACCAATCATGTATGTGGCCCTTTCATATGACCATCGCTTGATTGATGGCCGAGAAGCAGTCCGCTTCTTGTTCCGCATCAAAGAATTGATAGAAGATCCTGCCCGCCTCCTGTTGGGAGTCTAAACCAATGTTAGCATATGGATACCTACGATGTCGTCATCATTGGCTCAGGGCCCGGTGGATACGTGGCAGCCATTCGGTCTGCCCAGTTGGGGTTGTCGGTTGCCCTTATTGAAAAATATGCCACGCTCGGTGGCACTTGCCTCAATGTAGGGTGCATCCCATCTAAAGCCCTACTCTCCGCCACCGAATCATATTATCATGCCCTCCACACCCTTCCACAAATGGGATTTAACCTGAAGGGACGCCCGGACTTTGCTCGATTGATTGAATATAAGGAGAAGGTGGTTACTAAAATCACTAGCGGAGTTGAATTCCTGATGAAGAAACACAAGATAACCATATTTCATGGAGTGGCGAGTTTTCAGGATCCGCACACTGTGAAGGTAACAAATCATCAGGGGAAAAAGGCAGTGATTGGGGGGCGCCATATTATCGTTGCCACCGGATCGAAACCCGCTTCACTACCATCTGCGCCTTTTGATAAAAAGCGGATTATTTCATCTACCGAAGCACTTTCACTGGTGGACCTGCCCCACAAGATGATCATCATCGGCGGCGGCATTATCGGGGTTGAGCTGGGGTCGGTCTATGCGCGGCTCGGCACTCAGGTAGTCATTTTCGAATATCTTGACCGTTTGATTCCTGGCATGGATGATGAATTAGCTCGCCTTCTGTTACGGATGCTAAAAAAACTGGGAGTGCAAGTTGAATTGTCCCATCAGGTCGAAGAGGTCAAGGTGATCCGCGGTAAAAAAGTGAAGGTCAAAGCCCAACACCGGAAGCGTTCCGGTAAGGTTGTTACTGAGGAGGCGGACTACTGCTTAGTGGCGGTGGGACGTCGGCCCTATACGGATGGACTTGCCCTGGAGAAAGCGGGTC
This sequence comes from uncultured Sphingobacteriales bacterium, assembly GCA_964452325.1. Taxonomy (GTDB): domain Bacteria; phylum Bacteroidota; class Bacteroidia; order JAADEI01; family JALVCQ01; genus JALVCQ01. The sequence goes on from CAYVLB010000105.1 coordinate 3,615, forward strand.
TTCAGACGGATACGAAGGGGTATATCCCGGTTAATGAACAACTCCAAACTGCTCAACCCCATATCTACGCCATCGGAGATGTGATCAAGGGCCCAATGTTGGCTCATAAAGCTTCTGAAGAAGGGATATTTGTTGCCGAATTGATTGCCGGAGCCCCCCGACGTATTAATCATTTTCTGATTCCATCGGTCGTATATACTCACCCTGAGTTGGCGGCAGTGGGATTCACCGAATCTGAGCTTAAAGCGAAGGGGCGTGCGTATCGGAAGGGCATGTTTTATATGAAAGGCAACGGGAGGGCAGTAGCCAGTGGTGAAGCAGATGGATTGGTCAAGGTTTTAGTTGATGATGCCACAGATGAGATTATTGGTGTGCACGTAGCAGCCACTCGGGCAGCAGATATGATTGCCGAAGCAGTCATCGCCATGGAGTTCCGAGCTACGGCAGATGACGTGGCCCGAATGACATTTGCCCATCCTACCTTTTCAGAGGCTTTTAAAGAGGCCGCTTTGGATGCAGGGGGACGAGTAATTCATGCCTAAAGGTGTTTCTGGATTGCTGATGATACGTGCCTGCCCAATGCAAGAAAAAGCCACTCGAGCAGAAATGTTATCTTTGCAACCCTTATTAATATGCTAAGTTGACTTGCCATGGTTCGTTTGGAGATTCATGATAATGAGCCCATTGATCGCGCCCTGAAAAAGTTTCGGAAACTGGTAGACCGCAGTAAGGTGCTTCGAGAATTCCGGCGTCATATGTATTATGAGAAGCCTTCAGTACGTCGGCGCAATCAAATCTTACGGGCGGCATATCGTGAACGAATGCGCCACCTGAGTGGTTGATGTGGGCGGAACGGCTAGCCCGCTATCTTGAGGTGCGGGGCTATTCTCCTCACACAATTACCGCATATTGTGCGGATGTTCGGCAGGCAGAACTATTCTTTAAATCGGAGTTCGGTAAAACAATAGCAGATTTAAGCGTTGCCGAATTAGAGCAGTATCTTATTGTACTTAGCCAGAAGCGGTATCGGCCGCGGACGCTGAATCGCAAAATGATGGCTTTGCGGGCCTTGGGTCGGTTCCTCCGCTGGGAAGGGTACCCCATAACATGGGATGCCTCATTAGAAGTGATTCCGGCGACTGCTACCTTGCCCCAGTTTCTTTCAGAGAAAGAAGTGGTAGCAATTACTGATTGGCTTGAAGAAATCCCCACGGAATGGAGGGAATTGCGGGATAAAGTCGTATTTTTGTTATTGATCACTACGGGAATGCGGCGTGGGGAGCTATTGAGAGTAAAAGTCGGAGATGTCGACATGAATGGACGATGGATACGGGTCATGGGAAAAGGTGGAAAAGAACGTCATTTGCCGTTGTTGGAGTGGATGTCGGCACTTTTGCATTCCTATCTTAAAGAACGAAATGCACGTCGCCCCCAGGTGCCGCACCTGATCATAACCGATAAACTGCGCCCCCCTTATCCTGCCATGATCTATCGAATCGTTCGACGCCTTTCTTATCACTTAACGGGCAAGATTTTATCGCCACATCAGCTGCGCCATACGTTTGCGACGGTGTTGTTGAATCGGGGGGTCGATGTTATGACATTAAAAGAGCTATTGGGGCACGCCTCATTGGCCGCAACACAAATATACACCCATACCTCAATTGACCAGCTCAAAAAGGCGATAATTCAAGCCCATCCCCATGGCACAGAAACTATAGATAAATCAGCATAACCATGCATGCACGAATTCAAGGAAAGGGTTATTTGTCACCGGCTCAAGAAATGGTATTAGACAAAAAACTTCGTAAGCTGGATCGAATTGCCGAAGGTGTGGAAGATCTCACGGTTTATGTACGGGAGTGTTCCCCCGCCCGCTGTGAACTGGAGATGCGCGTATTGGTTAAGGGGACTCCGTTGTTTGCTCGAGCATCCAGTAAAACCTTCGAACAAGGGGTTGATGTGGTGTTGGATGCGATTGTACGACAATTGAAGTCGCATCGAGATCGGACGATTGGGAAATAAATTTGTTGGGAACGGGTTTCCGATGGAAAAGTTTTCTTAGCTTTGCACCCCCTTTGATGGAAGGGGTGGATATTTAACATTCGCTGGACGCCGATGTAGCTCAGTTGGTAGAGCAACGGATTTGTAATCCGCAGGTCGTGGGTTCGAGTCCCTCCATCGGCTCCTCCAGGAATAGCTAAAGCAGTGCTTGGGGAGATGCCGGAGCGGTCAAACGGGGTGGACTGTAAATCCATTGGCGTATGCCTTCGGTGGTTCGAATCCACCTCTCCCCACACGGCACGGAAGGGTAGGCGGGAGAAGCACGGTTGGTAGAGCATCAGCCTTCTAAGCTGAGGGCCGCGGGTTCGAGTGCCGTTTCCCG
>CAYVLB010000106.1:0-5921 GCA_964452325.1 uncultured Sphingobacteriales bacterium
ATTGCATTTGCCCATCCACATTCGGTGTTTCATTGGCATGCATTGAGCCATCCCGACCGGCGCAACTCGTTTGGATGGTATGCTGTGCATTATGCAATGATGGTCGAAGCCATCCGAAACGGAATTTACCGCTATGACATGTTGCCAGCTCCCACTCAACGGGCGGAACAAATTGGGTTTCACAAAATGGGGTTTGCTGCACGGCCAGTGCCGGTGTGGTGGTTCATCAAGCGTTTGTAGTAATTCCTTCTTGTTGGGTTGGGCTTGGGGTGAATCGCATCCACTCCATACTTAGAACCACTTAGAACCTTTCTAAGTTTACTTTGAAGTAAAGGGCTCCCTTTCGGAATTATTATTTTTCGGCGTCAAAATTGATTCTTCGCTATGAATGCCATGTATCCTCCCGAAAAAATCCGCAATTTGGTTTTGGTAGGTGCCGCTGGATCGGGCAAGACCACACTGGCCGAGACCATGATGTTTGAGGGGGGAGTAATCCCCCGCCGAGGGCGAGTGGAGGACGGTAATACAATGTCGGATAGTCATCCGCTGGAAAAGGAGAAAAAGCATTCTTATTTTATGAGCCTGTTGCATACGGACTGGCGTGGGCATAAACTCAACATTATTGATACTCCTGGATATGACGATTTTATTGAAGCCATCCTGGCAGGTGTGAAAGCTGCGGACAATGTGTTGCTTGTAATCAATGCGCAGCACGGCATTGAGGTAGGTACCGAAATATTGTGGCGCTATGTGGAAAGCCATGGTCGCCCTACCCTGATTGTGATGAACCAGTTGGATCATGAGCGGGCTGAGTTCGATGAGGCGCTTCAAAGTATCCGGCATAAATTCGGTGACCGGGCAGTGCTTATGCAGTACCCCGTTAATCCAGGAGCAGGCTTCAACCGGATCATTGATTTGTTGAAGATGACAATGTATGAATTTGGCCCTGATGGCGGTAAGCCTGAAAAAAAGCCCATACCTGAGGAGGAGCAAGAGCGGGCCCGTGAGCTGCATAATCAATTGGTCGAGGCAGCTGCCCTCAATGACGACTCTTTGATGGAGAAGTACTTTGAACACGGCGAACTCTCAGAAGATGAAATGCGGGATGGCATTCGTAAGGGCATGTTGTCGGGAGAGGTGATGCCGATCTTTTGTGTATCGGCTGCCCGTAATATGGGAAGTGGTCGGCTAATGAGTTTTATTGACAATGTGACCCCTTCGGCTAAGGATGCTCATCCTTGGCAAACTGAAGATGGCAATGAAGTGGTAGGGAAAGATGACGGTGCCCCCATCTTGTTTGTGTTTAAGACCCACCTGGAACATCACGTAGGCAAGATTTCCTACTTCCGGACCATCTCAGGTCGGGTCAATGCAGGCGATGAGCTGTATAATGTTCACACTGGTGAGAAGGAGAAATTACCCCAACTCTATGCTCCTAATGGTAAGGAGCGGCAATCGGTACCTTCGGTTCCGGTGGGCGATTTGGGTGCATGTGTTAAACTTAAAGATACCCATACCAATAACACGCTGGTAAAAGGCCCACAGAAAGTGAGGATTGCCCCCATCAAGTTTCCACCGCCGCGGATTCGCGTGGCCATTCGTCCCCTCAAGCAAGGAGAGGAAGAAAAGCTGGCAGCTGCACTCCATGCCCTTACCGAGGAAGATCCTACCCTCATCGTCGAGCACTCTCACGAACTTAAGCAGATCATTATTCATGGGCAGGGCGAGCTCCATTTAGGATTAGCCAAATGGCGCATTGAGCATGAATATGGGGTAGGGGTGGAATTTATCGAGCCCAAGATTGCCTACCGGGAAACCATCCGAGGTGAAGCCGCTGCCCAATATCGCCATAAGAAACAATCGGGTGGTGCAGGACAATTCGGTGAAGTGCATTTACATATCGAGCCTCATTCCGACGACCGCCCTGAGAAGTCCGACTTTACCATCCGTGGCAAAGAAGAGATTGACTTGGAATGGGGGGGTAAGCTGATATTTTACAACTGCATTGTTGGAGGGGCCATTGATGCCAAGTTTATGCCTTCTATCCTCAAAGGAATCTTAGGCAAAATGCGTGAGGGGTTGCTGGTCGGATCACCCATCCGAGATATTCGTATATATATCTACGACGGGAAGATGCATCCGGTCGACTCCAATGATATTTCTTTCCAAATTGCAGGGGCACAGGCGTTTCGGCAGGCGTTTGAGCAGGCAAAGCCTATTGTGTTAGAGCCCATTTATGAAGTTGAGGTATTGGTGCCTGAAGCGATGATGGGGGATGTTATGACTGACCTTCAAGGGCGCCGGGCAATGATTATGGGTATCGAAGCCGATAAAAACTTTCAGCGCATTCGTGCGGAGGTCCCATTGGCAGAGCTTTATAAGTATTCAAATACGCTTCGGTCGCTGACGCAGGGAAGGGCCTCTCATACCCGGCGATTTGTCCGCTATCAGCCGGTCCCCTCGGAGGTTCAACAAAAGCTGGTTACAGCGGCTGGGAATGAATAATTCATGCGATGGGGCGTGGGGTTCGACTTTGAATGCGCTGATCTTACCGACGAAAAAGGTACATCAAGGAATTATGGACGGGGTGAGGAAGGGGGTTTATGTTGGCGTAACTCTCGAAATCGTTTTCGAATTTCGGCAGTAAAGACGCTACCGCTATATTCGAAGATGAGTTTTTCGTAGAGGGGAAGGGCCTGTTCGGTGCGGTGTAATTGAATATCCAGAAGCCGTGCAGCATGATACAGGGCATCATCGGCAAGGATATGCTGGGGATGTTGGGTAAATACTATTTGATAGGCTTGAAGCGCTGAATCGAGTTGTCCCAATGCTTCATGAGATCGTGCCTGTAGGAAAATAGCTGAAGCTCGCATCATTTCAGATGGAAACAAATCAAGGATCGAGTCGGCAATGGTTTTGGCTGTTTGGTAGCGGTGTTGTTGGAATGCTAAGTGGGCATGGGCAAATCGGTGGAGCAGGTCGGATGAGGTGTCGGAGAGAAGATTACGATGATCTTTGATAAGGAGTTCGAGGGCGATGGCATCGTTGGCCACGTATTTATCGGTGCCGCCTTTGAGCACGTCGGTAAAAAGGAGGGCATAGTCGAAATTGCCCATGTAGAAGGACAGCCATGCCTTGCGAAGGCGGGCTCGATCAGCAATGGTACCTTTGTGCTCCTTCTCGGCCCGAGAATAAGCCAGCCATGCATCCCATAGCCGATTGGCCTGTACCAAAAAATTTCCTTTCATCAAAAGCAGTTCCCCTCGTTCGTCGGGACGGAGATGGCTGCTTTGCAATTGGTGGTCAAAAAATTGAAAAACGGGCCCTACCTCTTTCAGATAAACCCCGCGAAGCGTACTCCACATCTGGAGGAGTTCAAGCCGTTGGTTGCGGTATCGTGGATTGTCAATGGCTTTTCGAAGGATATTGGCAAGGAAACGTACCGAATCAAGAGGCACATCGGGTCGGCTAACTTGCCGGTATTGGATGCGGAGGTGCCCTAAGAATGCTTCGGAGTAATGGGGGCTTTGAGGGCCCAGGCTCAAAATGTAATTGTAGGCTGCTTGCGCGATTTGGTCGAATCCTTCGGCGGCAGCGGCATGTGCCAGCGGCAAGACCCGGCGCCCTTGTTCGCCGAGGCGGCGATCCAACGCTTGGTAGTGTCGGAGGGCACTTCGATAATTACCTTCTTGGAGATATATCCATGCCAAAAGGTCTTCTGCGGTGATGGAGCCTTGGTGGGCATGTCGAATTAGGAAACCTTTCAGTGGGGTGACCAGCGCATGGTTTGATAGCAAATGGTCTTGGATGAATGCCTGCCATCGATGGCGGATTGCGAGGTTGGTGTCGGCACACTCGAACCATGCTTTCCAAGAATCTTCCCAACGTTCGAGCCGATGAAGAATGCGTCCCCGTTCTTCGCAAAAGGGGTCGTTTAGCTGCTGGCGTGCCTGTTCAAACAGCTGGAGCGCCTCTTCCGGAAAGTCTCGTTGCATCAGGTAGTTGCCCACATATCGTACAGTCGCCGGTGATGCGTAATCCCCTCGTAGCAGCTTTTGAATAAGGTGCTTGGCTTTGGAGGTTTGCCCCATGCGTTGGTAAAGGTAAGCGGCATCAATGATGTAGCGGGGATTGTGGGTTTGGCGAGCTAAAGTCCGTACCCACCGCAAAGCAGGCTCATATTCATAGGTACGTAGATAGCAGTCCAGGCGAGCATCGTAATAATCTTCCGGACCGATATGGCCTTGTTTTTCGAGTCGGATGGCCAAGGCCAAGAATGAATCGCAGAAGTGGTTGTCGTAGTATGTTTTAAGTTGTCGAAGGGGGTCGGTAGTTTGACCGATCAGCATATCCACACTTGCCATCCATAGTACAGCAACGACCAGTCGGACAATAGTACGTGTCAAAGACGCTTACTTTTGGAATGAATGTAGAATGAGTTCTAATCGTTTAACGAATCGTTTCTGAAAAGTACCTGGCGCATGTAGAAATCCTTCAATGATGATGGTACGGGTTGAGTCGGGGATGATATAGGCCACGTAGGGCCCTCCCATGAAGTCACCCTCCACACGCCAAAAGCCGCGCACTTCATAAGCGGGCGTACGAGAGAGTTGCACAGGCATCCATTGGATAAATCGGGATTCAGTGGCAAAATACGACCCTTCTGACGGGCCGGGAATGAATCGATGGCCCATGGTATCATGCCATGTTACGAACTGGTGGAGATCCAGCGAATCCATGGGCGTATCGACTGCCCAGCCAATGATGTTGGAAAGGGCTTGTTTGGTTTGTGACCGTGCCCAGAAAAAATGCATAAAGGGAGGAGAAGTCCTTTCGATGACTTTATCGATGGAATAAATGGTAGGGATGCGCAAGGAATAGCCCCATTGAGTTGTTATCTTACGAGCGAACGACTGATGCCAGCCATTACGATAAAGTTTGTCGGTGATGCGGCGCGCTTGGTGTCGGTCTAACGAATCAATCACCTGCCATCTTAATTTAAGGGCCATTTCGTAAAGTTGGTCAGGGTTATTGCCCACCCACCACCATACTTGCTGTCCTTGTGCCCACAGGTTGTCAAACACGTAAAAACGCCCCGGCCTTTGAAACATCGCGTGTGATGTCGAATCACCTACCGCATCCGCTAAAAATTGAGGGATGTGGGCCGGAGGATGCATCCATACTACAAAGATAGTATGGTGGTAACGAGTGGCAGGCTGAAGGCTGTTCAATGGAATGTAAACTGGCGAGAACCACAACTCGGGTCGGTTGAGCATTGGATAGTAAATCGCAAAAACTGAATCAAATATTTTTTTGACGGTTTCCAGTTGGTCTTGGGGTGCAGTAATCAATACCTCGTATTCCTTGCCCGTAGCGAATTGGATCGGGTGGCGATGTGACGGAGATGGGACTGGCTGACATCCTAACCATCCGATTATTAAGACCATTATCAAGGCATGTTTCCATTGCATACTTTTGCCAATCCTCCAATTTCCTACAAAACAACAAAACCGTATGCCAAAACGTCCTTATCTCCTGCTGATTTCAGTGTGGATGGGAGTCGGTGTGGGGTCTGTTGCAGCGCAATCGCTAACAATGCGAACATATCCTATTCGGCGCACAACCGGTCCTATTCATATTGATGGTCATCTTTCGGATCCCGGATGGCAAAGCATTGAATCGACGAATGCTTTTTTTCAGCATTTCCCCGACGATAGTGTGCTGGCCCGATGGGGCACAGAAGTACGGATGACGTTTGATCGGCGGTTTTTGTATGTAGGCGTCTTTTGTCGTGACTCATCCAAAGGGGGCTATGTCATTGAATCGCTTAAACGGGATTTTTCATTTCCGAAAAATGATGCATTTGCCTTGACCCTTGATCCTACCGAGGACAAAACCACTGGTTTCAATTTTACCACTTC
>CAYVLB010000107.1:0-5867 GCA_964452325.1 uncultured Sphingobacteriales bacterium
CATCCGACGCCGCCCTTCTCAAGACCTTATCCTGATCAAAGATGATATGGGTAGCATCATGGATGCTGCAGCAGAGGCTGCCCGCATCGCCATTGAACGAAAAGAGCCGCACGTAGACTTTTCCAGATTGCGGCCGGAAGGAGCACCAGTGAAAAGCTCCGGAGGGGTCGCATCGGGACCAACCAGCTTTCTACTTGAAATCTTCGATAACTTCCTCGAGTGGGTCGCACGTGGCGCGACCCACGCCGGCCCCGTAGCCACCCTACGTTATGTATATGCACCAGTGTTGCGTGTGGTCCGACAAGGCGGGACCCGACGTGGTGCAGGAATGGCCACCCTTGACATCAGTCATCCAGACATTTTAGACTTTCTTACCGCTAAAGACCTCGACCGCGAAGCCAGCGAAGGTGATATCTCCACTTTCAATATTTCGCTGCTCGTCACCAATGAATTTATCCACGCCCTTGAACACAATCAACTGTGGCCCATCCAACCCCGGGAAATTCCCGGCAAATATTTCCTAAACCCCATCAACCAAACCTATACAGGGAAACTACCCCCACTCACCTCCCCAAATGGCAAAGGGCGACCTGTACCGGTATATAAAGACGGCGTGCCCGCCCAATGGATATGGAACGAAATTGCACTGCATGCATGGGCCACGGGAGAGCCTGGCATCATTTTTATTGATCGGGTTAATGAAAAATCAGCCCTCCAAGGATTGGGCAAACATTGGGAAATTCGATCGACCAACCCTTGCGGAGAAATCCCCCTCACTGTCGGAGAACCATGCGATCTGGGAGCCATCAATCTCGCCGCCTACGTCACATCCCAAGGAGAATTCGATTACGACAGTTTTCGACAGGATGTGCGTGTCGCCATCCGATTCCTCGATAATGTTCTCGACGTTAACAAATTCGCCCTAGAAGACAATCGTGAAGCTTCACAAACCCTGCGCCGCCTGGGACTGGGGGTAATGGGCCTCGCCGATGCCCTTATCCGAATGGGGCTGGCATACGACTCTCCGGAAGCTCGCACTACCGTCGAACAAATCATCGACGCCATGCGAGAAGAAGCCTTGGCTGCCTCCGAAGACTTAGCCAAAGAACGAGCACCCTTCCCACTATACAACCAACACGCAAAGCATTTTCAAAACTTAGGCATCAACCCACGCCGCAATGTGGCCCTCCTTACCGTGGCTCCCACCGGAACCACCAGCATGGTAATGGGAGTGTCCTCCGGAATCGAACCCGTCTTCGCTCCCTTCATCTGGCGACGCATCGGTGGAAAATACCACCCACTCATCCATCCACTCTTCAAAGAAATAATGAAAGCATTGCCTCCGCATCCTGACTACCAACAAAACAACGAATGGGATTGGGACAAACTCGTCGAGGCGCTCCAACAATCCCATGGGTCCATCCAACACCTCGATTTTATACCCGAAACCGTGCGGCGCATATTCCGATGTGCGCACGATATCCATCCCTTAGACCACGTCCGAATGCAAGGCGTTGTTCAACAGGCCTTCGACCGATATGGCTATGCTGGCAACTCATTGTCAAAAACTATCAACCTACCCCATCACGCCACCGTCAAGGACGTTATCGCTGCCTACTCAGAAGCATGGAAAACTGGATGCAAAGGAATTACCGTCTACCGGGACGGTAGTCGGGCATTTCAGGTGCTAACCACTTCCCAAAATGAATCCACTAACGAAAACAAGCAATCCGACCCATCATCCAAGTTGCCAACGGATACTATCTCGCCACCTAAGCCCGTTTATGAACGAACTGGTCGATTGTTCGGATTTACGGACCGCGTCAGGCTTATCAGCTCTGACGGAACACGTCATTCCTACCTGATTACTGTCAACATGCAAGGCAAACACCCCATCGAAATTATCCTTACCAGTGGAAAAGCCGGTGATGAACAAAACGCCGACGCGGAAGCCTTGGGACGTGTTGTTTCCATTGCCCTCCAGTACGGGGTCCCCCCACAGGCCATTATCGATACACTTCGAGGCATTCATGGCGGCTTATACGGAAATTACTACAAAAAAATCGCTACCAGCAAAGGCGACCTCATCGCCCTAGCCATCGAACAAAGCCTCCAACTTTCCAATTCACCTCAATCCACCCCAGCATCCCCAACACCTTCCATCAAGCCACCCGCCACGACTCCACCATGTCCAGACTGCGGAGCCCCCACTGCCACCGAAGAAGGATGCCTCACCTGCCCCTCCTGTGGATGGAGCAAATGCGGATAAATCTTCTGCTAAATTGGGTAATACGGACGAATCATCCAATACACCAGGAGCCCCGAAAGGGTAACGTAAATCCACAATGGCAAGGTGATGCGGGCAAACTTTCGGTGAATTACAAACCGCCGACGCCACGCCAATAACAATGTAATCAACGCCAGTGGAGCAACAATTGCCGCCAACACAATATGGGTAATCAAGAAAAAGTAATATACGTATCGCCACATGCCAACGCCCCCATACGAAGTAGGAGGTGCAACAGCATGAAAGATAACGTAAATCACTAAAAACGCTATTGAAGCTACAAATGCCCCGATCATCATCCGTTGATGAAAGCCAATTTGCCGTCGCCGGATGGCACGATACCCTAATAGTAGCAATAGCGTACTTAGGAAATTTAACCCAGCATTGATCATCGGAAGTCGGTAAACACGTATAGAAGCTTCGCCCACCGGAACGTGGAAATAGAACAAATAAGCCACCACTCCTATTATGGCCACGCTAAGGAACGCCACCCACAAGGCTTCCTTCCTGGACAACCCGGTTGGGATGTTGGTATTCATAGTACAACATTATTATGTCGTCACGAAGATAGGTGACCAGAAGTGGCGAAAATAACCCATACCGTCCCCGTATCCACCCATTCCGATCAATTAAATAGACCGAATCGGCACCCCATTCCGATTTACTCACCCCAGCAATCTCTATTGGTAAGGCACGCTGCACCCGCCCACGGAATGAAACCTCCTCAAATAGATCGATCGTCGAATCGGTTGACACTGTCATCTTCCATCCCTGCGGATACTGGATATAATCATCAAGATAAAAGTAGGTGCGCAAAGCAACCCGAATCTTCCTCTCGTCAGCATTTGGAATCGAAATTACCACCCCCCCATCGGACGCATAATAGGATGCATCTACTAACGAGTCAAATTTCGGCAATGCCACATAGCGATTGCGCGGCAATGCCAAAAAATAAACAGTAAACAAGATGGGTATAATGACCAGCCCCCCAATCAACAATTGCTTCCGAATACGACTAATCAAAAGCGTAATCACGCATTCTCAGTCATCAATAATGCTACCATGTAAATTAGAAAAATCAACGGAAGAAGGATCGAAGCTATCAGCCCTACCCGCTCATGGCGCATGTGCATAAAATACGCCACAATATAGTAGGCTTTCATTACGGTAAGGGCCAAAAACAGACCAGTACGAATTACCGAACGTTCCAATGTAAAAGCAATCACAAATTCCAGAATCGTAACTACGGTCAAGATAACAAATGCATACCAAATTTCCCGCTTGGTAGCATGGGGAACGATAATGCCGCGTTCCTGGACAGCAAATTCAGACATAATGCATGCTTTTTACGTGGTTAAATGCTAAATCAGGTAAAATAGCGTAAAAACGAACACCCACACCAAGTCGACAAAGTGCCAATAAAGCCCTGCAATCTCAACAGCCTCATAGCTACCTTTCCGTTCGAAATTGCCTTTCTGCGACTTACGCAACATCACCGCATTAATCACTACACCCGAAAACACATGAAATCCATGAAAGCCAGTAATTGTAAAAAACAACTGTCCAAATATCGGATCTCCAAACGGATTGTGAGAAAGGGTCATTCCACCATGAATAAGATGCGTCCATTCATAGGCTTGACAAGCCAGAAATGCAATCCCTCCCACAATTGTCAGTACAAGGTACTTTATCACGGTCCGCCTATCATTGCGATGACCCGCCTCTACCGCCAATACCATTGTAAGGCTACTGGCAATGAGGATAAACGTCATTAGACCCACAAAAACAAGGGGTAGCCCATGGTCAGCAATCAAAGGAAAACTCTGAAAAACGACTTCCGGATCAGGCCACACCTCACTACGAAAACGGAAGAACCCATAAGATGTAAGAAACGTTCCAAACGTAAATGCATCCGTTAGCAAGAAAATCCACATCATCAGCTTGGACCAACTGACCCCAAAGGGGACAATACCCCCAATCCAGCGAGAAGCCATCGAAGATTGTACTGTGTTATTCATGGGAATATCATATTTTCATATTCGTTGAGTCAATAACATAAATGCATAAAGATATACCCACAGGACTGCCAAAAAATGCCACAATACTTGCGTAACGTAAACCGGTACGTCACGCTTGGCATCCACCCGATAGGTAAACGCAGCGTACGTGGTATAGCCCACAAAGCCAAGTCCCAAAACCACATGCAGCGCATGCATCCCCGCCAATACATACACATACGACCCTGCCACCTCCCCAACCATATAAATATTCCGATCTACCATATCCACGAAACCCATCCACTGAAAAATCAGAAAAAGCACCCCCAACACAAACGTTATAACAAACCAAAGACGACTCCTGACAACCTCATCACGACGCACCCAATAACTTCCCCGCCACAAAGTCAGACTACTGAGCAACACCACCAACGACGACAACATATATATCTTCGGCAATCGAATTGCTTGCCAATTCCCCTCAGCCATCCGCACAATATAGGCGCTGGTATAAGCCGCAAAAAGCATCGCAATTATTCCCACCGCCACCCATGCCATAAACTTACGCGCCGCCAAAAGTCGCCGTCGCTCATGCACTTTCGAAAAAAGCTCCTTACGTGATCGATAGCTCATTGCATCCATAACTCACATTACTTTGTCTGCCCACACAATCAACAACACCAACGGCAAGTAAACATACGAGGCCAACATCAACGCTTTGGCGTGAGAATCGGACGGGACACGCCATAACCGATATGCCTTGAGAGCAACATAAGAAGCTACCATCAAAATAAGCAATGTACCTCCCACACTCATCCAGGGAAAAAAGTAAAAGAGCACACTCAATGGCACCAACGGAAACGTCAGCCACCAGATCACTGTAGCCGCCCGCCGTCCAATATTACCATAGGGCATGAGCTTAAACCCACCGCGATGGTAATCGTCATTCAGCAACCAAGCTAAGCCCCAAAAATGTGGAAACTGCCAAAAAAATTGCATGGCAAAAAGAACCCCTCCCTCGTAGGAAAAATCACCCGTCACCGACACATATCCAGCCAATGGCGGCAATGCACCCGCAACACCACCAATAGCTACTGCAACGGGATGAATCGTCTTAAGTGGCGTGTACACAAATCCATATACCATAATCCCCAATGCACATAGCCAAGCCGCCGCCGGATGAATAAATTGATGCAACACAACAATACCCAACGCAGCCGTAACAATCACCACCAACAAGGCCACACCTACACCAATACGTCCATCCGCTACGGGACGGTTGCGCGTTCGCACCATCCGGCGATCCCGTTCGCGCTCAATAATCTGATTGAGTGCATTCGCCGCCCCCACACTAAGGAAACTCCCCACTGCCAACAAGCCAACCGTCTTCCACGATACACCCGGATATGACGCAATAATCAACCCCACCACCGTCGTAAACACCACCAGTGCCGTTAGCCGAAATTTAATCAGTTGCAAATAGTCGCGCCCCAACACCCGCAGGCGGGACGACAAAGGAAACACCAGAGAGTGGTAGGCCATCTTCGGGTAATGATTAGTGGGTGGTTTGCTCCGAGCGCTTC
>CAYVLB010000108.1:0-1851 GCA_964452325.1 uncultured Sphingobacteriales bacterium
CCGATACGCCGAATTCGTACCCGTGCTGGTGAAAGCCATACAAGAACAACAGCAAGAAATCGAACGACTAAGAAAGATCGTCAATCAGCTAATGGATCACTAAATACGAAACATACTACTCTCAGCGCATATAGGGGGGCTCTCCCATTACCCAAAACAGATAATACTAACAAGTCCATAGGGGCCAGAAAAAAGCAACTTGGCCTGCTAGTTAAACTTCGGCAACAATAGATACTCTAAATACGCAAGAGTATGATGATAAGGAATGAAGGCTGTTAGTAGGCTAATCGTAGTCTCCCTATGGGTAGGTGTATTTAGCTTCCTTAGTAAAGCTCAACATGGGGTGGGCAACCAGTGGTCGCCAGAGATTGAATTGCCTATGCCGCCGGGGTCAAACAGCGTTCGGGGAAGCCTTTACAGCAATATGGGCATTCTCTCCAACGGCAAGCGAATCGTTTTTCTCGACCGGCAAGACGGACAACGCGGTTTCTATTACACCTACAGCTATGATGGCATTAACTGGAGCACTCCGCAACGTTTTGCTCCTGATACCACAGTGATCGGACTCCACGGCTTGAAAATAATCGCTGGCCCCAACGATACCATTCATGTAATATGGGCAAGCCACCTTCCCAAAGCCCTCTACTATACTCAGATGGATTCGTCCTTAAACATCATCATAGATTCCATACGAATTGCTGACCACCCTGACTTCAACTCCTTTAACGACATGTATATCACCACTGACCTTCAAGGGAGAATCCATGTGATGTGGAATGAAGGAAAACCAGGATCAGATATTCCCGAAGTATATTACACGCGGTCAACAGACGGTGGCAATACATGGTCGGCAAAGGTGCGGATCAGTGCTCATGATGGAAAATCATCGTTATTTCCCCGAGCCCAATACAACGCCTATGGAGGTGACACCCTGGCCATTGCGTGGCGCGATTCAGTCATGGCCAACAATTGGAACATCCACATGGTGGTAAGTACCAATGGAGGGATCACCTGGAGTGCACCTTTCGTGATCAATCCTAACCCCAACATGCAAGGAGACCCTGATCTGGTCATTGATCCGTGGGGCCGCTTCCACCTTTTTTATCATGAAGCACCCCAAGGCAATGCTTATTGGGGAATCCGTTTGATGTATGGGTATTCGGATGATCAAGGACAAACATGGCATTCGCCAGGCCCATATGATTTTGATACCATCTCAAAACATCAACGCAGTTATTTGGCAGAAGGAAGTAGGTACGACCGGCAACGCCAGGTACTATGGACATTTTGGAAAGAAGAAGACTTGATGGGAAGAAAAGGAGGCGATATGCTGGCTACCTATTCCCTAAACAGGGGAATCTCATGGTCAACTCCCGAATACATCACCGATCGGCACGACTCCTCCATCGGTTACAAAGCAGTTGCAATGCTCCCCAATGGAGGAATCGGCGTCAACTACGAACTTCCTAACTACCCCCACGCAGGACAATTCCACGTCTACTATAAGGAAAGAACGCCCCCCACCCTTGCCACGTACACCCCCGTCACCAACAATACCATATCCATATGGAACCATCCCGGATCCCCCATCCTTAACATTCAATCCCCTCATCCTATCCAACAAATTACGATCACAAATATCAATGGGCAAATAATAAGGTCGTTCCATCCCTCCCATAATCTACGATCATACGCCATCAACATGCAAAATGCCGTCCGTGGTATCTACCTGCTCACTATTACCACCCAGCGCCTATCAACCACTCGAAAAATCACCATCGACAACATCCCATAAACCATACGTTCATGTTGTACAACATATTTTCCTTCCCAATTCTCCTCCTCATACCG
>CAYVLB010000108.1:1861-5722 GCA_964452325.1 uncultured Sphingobacteriales bacterium
ATCCATGCCAGAATGATCCATGCCACTCATATCCATACCGCTCATATTACTCATGCCCGACATCGACTCCCATGTACATGCCCAACCTACGAAAGCCATCACTGTTATTCATTGTGATCCGGGCGATCCTAATCCTAACGACAATATTCCATGGCCCCAGGATATCAGTCCTATCGCATGGAACAAACTGCAACAAATGGTGCACTATGCCGATGCTCACAAGGTGCACCTAACCATCGAAATGACAGCTGATTGGGTCGATTTCGCCCTATCCGATCAACGCAGAATCGATTCAGTACACGCTTGGCAAGCCCGTGGACATGAAATCGCCGCACATCACCACACTTTCAGCCATGCATTTTGGGACGGGTATACCAACATCCCTACCCAAACCACAGGGGCTCATGGGGCAGTATATAAAGACTCCACCGAAGTTTTTTACAACCAATTAAGAGTATTGTGTAGCCCCGCACCATTACGCACCGCAGGAGTAGGCCCCGCAGGAACGACCAAAGACTCTGTAGCCATCGAATGGAGCCCTGGAATTATCTATCAAACCACCAACCGAAGTGGGCTCAAGCCCGTGAACAATGGGGGACGATTTACGGATGAAGCTTTTTCAAATGTTACCCATGATACCCTCTATGACCCCCTCCGCAATCGCAGTTTTGAAGTGTGCCGGGTAAGCTATTGCTTTCTCGAAAGTGTCGATTCGGTCAATACCATCATAAGTAAAATAGACAATAGCCCCTTTCACGTGGTAGGTGGCGTTATCCACCCTTTTAACTACGCGGCTTCCCCAACTGCTTTTCAAGCATGGATCGACAGCATCGCCCATCGATTTCCCGGGCAATGCAAAACCGTCAGCGCACTCATGCAAGAAAGTTCATGCCATAGCCAAGTTACCACCGCTCCTGAAAAGGAACATCCATCTCCCCCCCCATCTCCTATTTTCCCGCACCCCGCCCAAAGTGTAATCCATATCCACGTCTATTCTGAAAAACACCAATTCGTAGAAGCTTCGATTTATAACCTCAAGGGACAAAAACTAAAAACGGTTTATTCAGGATACAAGCCGCAGGGGACTTTTACCCTTACCACTTCAATTGAAACCCTACACAAAGGAACCTATCTGATTAAAATCACCCAAGAAAACCACATCGCAACATACTCAGTGATAAAATACTAATCCTACATCTTCTCCTCAGCGGGGAAGTACTTAAAGAAAAAAACCGATCTGGCAATCACTGTATCGATATTCATTCTGTTGATCATCTTATCAATTATAATCATGAAATATCGCATCGAGCATCAAGCCCATCCCAAACTTCCTCATCAAGTCCTCAATCATATAATGGAGCCATTCCATTCCTATCCCCCATTCCCCCAACAACATAGATCTTATTCATATCACACCAATGCCTTTCTAATACTAATCCATAAGTCGGTAAAATAATAATATTATCTTTGTCTAAACATAATTAATTGATGTGAACCAATCTTTCAAGATTCACTATATCATCCCCATAATAATGCCCTTTACCCAGTTGGTTACCCAAATTCAACCCTCATCCGACATAGAATTAATTGGCTTCTCCGTCCGAAGGGTTGTAGTCGATCTTGAACAACTGCCCCCTTTCAGGACAATTATCAAAAACACCAGCAACACTTCACTAATACTCACAGCACACCTCAGGTGGGCCGATTCAGTATCGGACGATCTTCTCTATGAATCATGGCAGCCAAACGTAACTATCTCCCCCCAAACATTGGATACCTCCTACGGGGCAGTCCAATCCAACGCCGTAGCGCACTTTCTACAAACAACTAAATCCGATATCTTATGTTATGACCGAGCATATCTTTATAATTGCGGATACAACGAACAAGACGATTATTTTAAGCAAACCCCAAGAGTGCAAAGATTAGCTTTGGACGATGACATCCCCTTCTACATTGATCTCCAGGCCGTTGGTACCAATGGTAGAATAAATGTCCACCCGGATTGGCAAGTCGCCAACGAAATCGAAATACGATGGTCCATACATTCCTCGCTTGCCCATGGCGTCCACGGTATCGTCGAGTTTCACGGGTACCATAAATGGAACGTTGTCGGAAAAGCGGGTGAACCTCAGGTGTGTTTGCAAAAACAAACCCCGAATACTGAAATAGACCGTCGCAAAGAAATCGTGGAACACCCCATCACCATTGCTGGCCATCCTACCAATGATCACCGATATAACTCCCCCTTTACATCAACTACCATTTCAACAACCAACCCCTAACGTGATAAAAAAGCATTCCTTATAACGCTTTAACTCAATGCTTCATCAGATGAAAAATACATGGATTATACTCATGGTGATCATTGGGATTGCTTGCAAGAAAAAGCCCTGGAATTCCAATGGCCCCGACTGGGATCAGGTAAAGTCGAAAACCCATCCGATCGTCAAACTACCAGGATATGGAACCCCATACCGACTGGATATAAACACCTTAGGATGGGAAGATGGGCAGTTTATATCGAAAGACGGACTTACGCTTTATTGCTTTTACACCCCTTTAGACCTATTTTCATTTGCGATGCATTCCTCAGCCGATCCTTTCGCGGTAGGACCCTACCTAAGAGGTCCTTTTCCCGAGATCGTTAACCAAGTCCCCAACGCCTATCGCGACATCGCTAATCAATTCCTAAGTTCTGAAATCCTGATCAGCCATCGAAATTCCGTTAATGATCCCTTCCCACCATGGAGCATCGCCAACTTCAGCACCTTCGCCACATTTGACGGCGCCCCGCAAATCGTGCTCAACGACACCAACCCTAATATAGTCGAATTCCTTGTTTTTACTTACCTTAACCCTGACCCTGACTACGGAAATGAAAAAAATGATATTGCTTATTACAGAAACACCCATAGAAACCCCTCGGGTCAACTCACATTGTTCCCCCAACCTCTAAACGAAGTAGAATATAACGAAGATAATCCTCACATAGAAAAAGTCGGCCCTAACCGTTGGATTATCTTTTTCACCTCTGAAGATAGACCCGAAGGTAAAGGGGAAATAGATATCTACTTCTCTATAAGCCACGACAATGCACACAGCTGGAGTCCACCTGAACCTGTCAATTTTAATACTACTGGATCGGAAGATATGCCCTTTATATGGAAAGATTCAACCGGTATCTATTGGATGTATTACATGAACAACGACAACAATATCGTCAAGCGAAAACAAACAACCCCCGGAGACTGGAAAAATTGGAATGATGAAATCCTGGTGATCGATAAAGGCAATGCGGTAGCTGTCGGGGAACCCACCCTAACCCAATGGGGCGATATCGCTTTCGGACTTATTTATGATGCCGGAACCAACTGGGGCACATCTAAAACCAATCGCTTTGATAATGATATATGGATCTTACCTAAAAAAGGAAGTCCTCTCGATCAATAGATCCCTATTGCTAACTACACACAGAACAACACTACTACCACAAGAAGCATCAAACAGCGGGCATCAAAGAGCTTTTTGCCAAAACAACCATATTCCACAGCCACAGCCTTAGATCTCGAAGCACATTACCAATACCTACCTACTAACACCGGTTAATCAAATAGATTTTAATCCTCAACTTGAGGCACAGCGATTGGGGCATAATTTCAATATTCGTATTACTACCCCAGACCCCCTCTATATCTTCATTGCCGCAGGAATAGGATACGCATGGGGTTCATAAAACGAATTTACAGCAAATTATTACATTTGTATGTCAGACAAAGGCCCCCTCGGCCAAAGTCAACTAACACTAAAAAAATAAAAGCCATGAAAAAGAAATTCATCCTAATCGCTGCCATCGCATGG
>CAYVLB010000109.1:0-5664 GCA_964452325.1 uncultured Sphingobacteriales bacterium
TGATGGCTGCATATTCACGTGGAAAACCAAACCGTTGACTCAATATAGTTTTGAGGCTTTCAACACCCGATACGGAATGGTCGTCTACGTAGGAATGCAACAGGTGCCACAACTGGTAATAGGGTTGATCGGTAGGCTCGCGTAAGGGGTCGAAGTGCAGTATTGCGGTATCGATGCCGAGGATATCAAACACTTCTTTGACTGCATTGATGGCCTTATCAGGCGTCATCGCAAATAGCTTTTCTCCCAAGGCATCGTGTCCCGATTCGATCAGGATCTGCTGATAGGCTTGATAAAGGGCATGCTGTGTGGTATTGCCCTGGATTCCTTCATCAAAGTTGATCGTCCATTCCCTCAGTGAAAGCCCCAGAATCTTGAGTATTTTTTTGCTTGTGAGGTTTTTATGTATGGAAAGATGTTGATATAAGGTGCGCTTGGCCTGCAGGGTGGGCACCCAAATCCGGCGACGTTGTTCTTGTTGAACCTCTACGGTTTCGGGCAGCTCAATGACTTCTCCTCTTCGGGCTTGCTCATTGAGTTCGGCGGACGGGTGCAACCTCAGTTGATTCAGTCGTTGCCATATCCGAAACGCTTGAAAAATGGGTGATGAACGATGGGCCACACGTGGCCCCGTGAATATTTTCTTTCGCTTCCCGTTCATTGTAATTTTCCGATACTTCCCCTCGAAAGGACATACTGCAACAGTGCTTTTTTGCGATCGGAGCGGGCGCTGGTAAAAAATAATTTCGTCTCGAATTTTCCGCTTAAGTTCGGGCGTGAGGATGTCGGGATAAAATTGCTGTTGGAATTCCCATATTTTATTGAAGTCTTCGATGTAATCTTTTCGAAAAAAGGTTTGCTGTTTAAGGGAAGTATGGGGGTTGCGTTGCACTTGTTCGTATAAGTATTGGCCAATGGTGATATTTCGGATATGAATTTCTTTGGATCGATCGCTGATTTCACCTAACAATTTGCTAGATGCTCTGATTTGCCCCAAGATGTGAACAATCACTTCGGCCAGTTGCTCTAATGGCAATTGTGTTTCGAGGGCTTGAGCGCGCCACTGATACATTTCTTGGAGCTGTTCCCATCCTCTTTTAGAAGCACGTTTCTGGCCTTCGATGGGCCAATATTTGCTCAATACACCGAATGCAGTTCGGGCATTTTTGCCTTGGAGTTCTTGCCATACTTGATCGGTTAGTTGTTGCGGATAGAACTGGCGTTGAAAGGTCCATATCCGATTCAACTCGTTTTCCAAATCGGAACGATAAAATGCAGGAATGGGGATGCGTTGGTCAGCGTCTTTAATGTGCTGACATACGTACTGTCCGGGCGTGAGGTTATGTTCGCTTAGGTAATGTGCCAAATCGATATTATCAATGATTTGATCATCTTCGTCGACATCATTGGCTTTTCGGTTGCTTTTAAACCCCCGTTTTTTATTGATTCGCAATAGGACACGCGCCAGTTGTTCGAGTGTAAGTTTTCGTTGAGTGGCTTCTGCCCAGCATCGGAGGGTTTCGTGAGTGGTGCGGCGGCCATCTTCTGCCAGAACGGTCGTTTCGGAGATAATCCCATGTTCTTTTAGGGTGTTGATAAGTCGCTCACGGCGCAACTTATATCGGTGCAGATTGCGTCGCGCGCCTCGTTTTTCGCGTCGTCGCTGATTGGTAGTTGCGGCTTGTCCTTTTTCGAAATTGGTAAGTTCGTCGTTGGTCAGGGGGATTACCCTTGTGCCTGCGGCTACAATCCGGGAAGTTTCATTTTCTTGTGTGGCCTCTTCGACCACTGCCCAACCAATGCTATTGGCACCCAAATCTAGACCAAAGACTGTTTGCATTTGTGATTTTTTTATTTTTGCCGTGCAATCTGAAAGCCTTATTCACAATAAGGATGATTCCGCTGTGAAAACATGGGGTTGGCCCTCCGGGGTCAACCCGCCCTTCGGGGCAAATACATTGTTCCGCAGCAAACATACGAGTTTTGTGGCTATCTGCGACTGCGGAATGCAATCGTTCGCTGGGCTACTCTCACAATTTGTTACCCTCATTTGGCCCTTGGGTGAATAGGTTAAGGTGATTTGTTGTTAATATTGGCAATCATCATTAATAATCGAGATTGCAAAATCTAAGTGCCATGAAACGTGTGACTATATCTATTGTGTCCTTATTGGTGTTGTTTAGCCTTTCGGGTCAGGAAGTTGGCATTGGAACTACCATACCGTCGGCACGTTTGCATGTATATGCGCCTGCTACGTACAATAGCACTGTTTCTCTTTTCAAAGTGGAAATCGACACCTTCACAGCCCTATTTGTGGGCAACGAAGCCAATGTAGTATTGGGGTTTACCGATCCTGGCACCCAATTTCAACTCTCCATCATTGGAGAAAACAAGCCCAGCAATTTTAACCGCAATGGGGGCATCTACGCCAAAGGATACTATGGTACCGGCGTCATCAATCCTTTGGGGGCACAAACCGCTTTTGTGTGGAATCCCAGTAATGCTACCCTGCGGGCGGGTCAAGTGACTGGTGACCAATGGAGCAGCTGGAATGTGGGCGATTGGTCCGTTGCTTTTGGCTACAATACGATGGCAAGGGCACCCTACAGTAATGTGGTGGGGGGCACTTCTAACTGGATTTCTGCTGCCGAAGATACGGCTGCTTTCATCGGAGGCGGGCAAAACAATTTCATCAACAATGCACGGTTTGCAGTAATTGCAGGTGGGGGAGGGCCAAATCCCCTTGACTCGAACATCATCTACAATGCACCTTTTTCATTTATCGGGGGCGGATCGGGGAATCATGTCAAAATGTGGTTGGGAAATAACGTCATTCCGGCTTACGGTGTGGTTGTGGGTGGACTTGTCAATGGTGTAGTTGATACTGCCGGGTTCGTTGGTGGGGGCATTGCAAACAGTGTTAATGGGGCATTTGGAGTAGTAGTTGGCGGGTCGGAAAACGTCGATAGCGCAGTATACGGCAGCATTGTAGGGGGAATGCTCAACATCATAGAGCTGCGCCACGACACTGCCAGTTTTATTGGCGGCGGTGCTAACAATTGGATCACGGGGGCCAAGTATGCCGTGATTGGGGGTGGTGGTGGTCCGCAGATTGGTGATTCTAACCTTGTTAGGGGCGATTGGGGAGCTGTTTTGGGTGGGCGTAAGCACCGGGTTCTGTCGTTATATGGTATGATTGGTGGAGGGGTTCAAAATTTGGTCAGCGACACAGGAGGGGTCATAGTAGGAGGCGGAGCCAATCAAACGGACAGTGATTATGCTGCCATCGTGGGGGGCGGAGGCAACACGACCAAAGGCGCATATTCTTTCTTGGGAGGCGGTCAAGAAAATTGGATCGATGCGAGCGGATCTTTCAGTGTGTTGGGGGGAGGTAATGCCAACTCCATATATGCTTTAGAGGCATTTATTGGAGGGGGCGTTGGCAACGGCGTGAATGGCGATGCGGGTGTGGTAAGTGGAGGTATTAGCAACCATGCGGATAGTCCATGGGCTGCCATTACAGGAGGGGCTAACAATTACGGACTCGACTCTGCTGCCTTCATCGGGGGTGGTCAAGGCAATAGAGTCTATGGAAAGTTTTCGGTCATCTCTGGCGGGCGCTACAATCGTTCCTACGGTCAATATAGCGTTGTGGGTGGTGGTGGAGGTGACCATCCGTACGACTCCAATGCAGCCCTGGGAAACTGGAGCACCATTGGCGGAGGCAATGCCAACATTGCCCAACAGCACCATTCCACTATCGGAGGGGGAACGTCCAACATCATCCAGCGTAACAGTCCAAAAGACTATAGTACCATTGGTGGGGGGATTAACAACCAAATTTCCGGAGAGGCAGCTACCATTGCAGGTGGATGGGGTAATAATATCTCGGGGGACTACAGTACCGTCGCGGGCGGATACGGGCACGTGGTCTCGTCGCCATATGCAGCAGTATTGGGTGGCAACGAACATGTGGTAACCGGATATGGAAGTGTAGTGTTGGGGGGCTATCGTGACACTGCCAATGGCAATTATAACCTTGTATTCGGCTATGAGGTGGGGCCAGACGTAAGCGAAGACTACCGGGTATACTTTTTTGAACCCCTATCTTATGGTGCCCTGGTTATTAATCGGGAAGATGGTGATTATCCAATCCATGTGGGGACCTCCACTTCCAACGGTAATGGGGCGTATTTGACATGGGGGGGCACGTGGACTAATAGTTCATACAGTGGTTGGAAAGATCGAATTGAATCCCTCGATCCACAAGAGGTCCTTACCCGCATTCGTCAGTTGCCAGTTCGGGCCTGGTATTACAAGCATACCCAGGAGCGTCATATTGGTCCGATGGCTGATGATTTTCACCAACTGTTTGATGTTGGAGACCAAAGTCACCCGGATTACCGAAAATATTTGGCAGCGTCTGACGTAGCAGGCGTAGCGCTCATTGGCGTGAAAGGATTGCTCGAACGCATTGAACTGCTTGAACGCCAAAACCAACAGCTTCAACAGCAGGTGGCGGAATTAAAGCGGCGACTGGACCGGATAGAAAATACTTCGTCTACCCATTAGGAATTTATTACATCCTTGCATTGGCCCGAGGATTTTTTACTCATTGTCATGACTGAGGGAGCCAACCTACGGGCCGCTTGCCATTGGGAATGGGGGGAAACTTCCTTTCCCAATGGCTTTTTTTTAATGGATAAAATGAAGTCATCATGTGCAAACGGACGTTTTCGTTATTCGCAACCATGGGAATCGGTTGGATGTTTTCGTGGTATGCGATGGCTCAATATCGAACAGTTCCCCCTTCCGTACGGTGGCGCCAATTGACCACGCCGGCTGTCCGTCTAATTTTTCCATCCGAAATGGAGCGCAAGGCCCGCCGCATTGCCGGTATTATAGATATTGCTTATCGAACGGGTGATTCTTCTGTTGGTTTTCTCCATCGGCCCATTGATATTTACTTACTTAATACCACTGCCCTACCGAATGGTTTTGTCCGTTTGCTTCCGCGCTATTCGATGTTTTATGCCATGCCGTTCTACGACCGATTTGCTGGTCCGGTCAACTGGCTTGATTTGTTGGCCATTCATGAATATCGCCATGTACGGCAATCCAACAACACCCTGCGAGGCTTTACCCGGTTGGCATATTGGCTGTATGGTGAGATGGGTTGGGCCATTGTTACTGCCATAACGCTGCCCCGATGGTATTACGAAGGGGATGCGACGGTAGAGGAAACCCTTCGTTCGACGGGGGGACGGGGGCGACAATCTCCTTTTATGGCGATATCTCGAGTTCTTGCCCAACGTCGCCGCTTATTTTCCTACGATAAAGTACGGTTGGGGTCGTATAAGGATGAGTTGCCCAATGCTTATCAGTTGGGTTATGTCCTCACTGCGTATGGTCGTACGCATTTCGGCAACAATGTATGGCAACGAGTGATTCGGCGTACGATGCGGTGGCCGCTTCGGCCGTATCCGATGTCGGCATACCTTCGCAAGGAAACTGGGTATTCAATGGTTCGTTTCTATCGGTCTGCCTACCATGCCCTTCACGACAGCAGCTTTCAACAGTTAGCAACTCCTCATCGGCATCGATTAAGCCAGCAACGCCGATGCCCGACTTTTTACTACCATCCCGTTCATCTCAACGATCGAG
>CAYVLB010000110.1:0-5596 GCA_964452325.1 uncultured Sphingobacteriales bacterium
TCCGGACTCGGTCGGATGTCCTTCCGATCGGCCAAATCCTCGATAATCAAACGACAATACCCCATAGCGGAGCTTACCTCCAACGTTAGCCAACAGCTTAATCCGCTCCCAATAGTGATCCAAATGATCCCGATTGCCATGGCAGTAAAAAATCACCGTATCTGTAGCAATCGAAGCAGTATCCCCCACATAGATAGCCCAAATAGTGTATTCCCCCGAAGCCAAGGGAAACAAGTGGATCTTCTCTGGCGGGATATCATATTCATCAGGAAGACGAAACACCACTTCACCGGTATAATCATCCAGCCGATACTCATCGACCTTGGCTGGGTTGTATAGGTTATCATCTAATCGCAGGCACTGCGTGGACAACAGCCCTACAAACACCATCAACCATCGACGTATTATTGTCATCATCACCGATTGATTTGTGCAGACTTTGGCCATCGCTTTGCAACCGACACATAAATCCCCATTGCTCCCCGCCGTCCAAAGGGTTTTAAATAATCAACAACCACCTCATCATTGGGGGCGAACGGGGCCAACGCTTTCACTTCAACTTGATAATGAAAACGCTTTGCTTGCCATTGCACACCCAAATGTGGATTCCAAATCCAATGATATTGCTGGGGCTGCCCATGAGAACGTTTCGACCGTAGTTCAAACCAATTGCCGATCCCCCCATATGCCAATGTTCGTTTTCCCAGCTGCCACCAGCAATTAAAATCAATTTCTGGCCAAATCCCTTGACGCCATGCCCAGCGTTCAACAGTATAGTTGATCGCAGCTCCCAAGGATACACCCGGCATCCCCCGAGATTGTGTTGCCGAAGGCACATACAAGGCATACAAAGCGTGCATATCCATCTGAAAGGCGCCAAAGAGCCAAGCAGTCGGATAAATCGTGCCGCCCAGCGTGAGATGCCGACGCACACCGTAATCGATCCCCACCGAAGTAAATGGAATCGGAATTACAGCGCCTCCAAAGTGAATCAATGGTCCTCCCAATGAAGCTCGCGTTTCCACAACACCCATGGGAAGCGGTTTTATCTGACGCACAGGCGCACACCCAACCATTACACCCATTACCCCGCCTATGATTATCAACCATCGGCAGCTTTGCAATATGTTCATGACGATGCCATCATTTTTTCATCAAAAAATGCATTGACAAATAGGTGGGGATCAAACGGTCGCAGATCCTCAATGCCTTCACCAAGTCCTACATACCGAATAGGCAATTTCATCTCCCGAGCAATTCCCAGTACCACTCCCCCTTTGGCAGTACCATCAAGTTTGGTAACGATAATGCCTGTTAAGGGCGTTGCTTCCGAAAAGCGGCGGGCTTGTTCAAGGGCGTTCTGACCAGTCGTTGCATCCACTACCAGCCATGTTTCATGGGGAGCTCCTTCCAATACCCGGCCAGCAACTTTTCGAATCTTACGCAACTCACGCATCAGTGGTTCTTTGGTGTGAAGTCGTCCTGCAGTGTCTACAATTGCCACATCCATTTTTCGAGCAACGGCAGCCTGTAACGTATCAAACACAACGGCCCCAGGGTCTGCACCGGGACGATGGGCCACCAACGATGCCCCCGCCTGCTGCGTCCATACCTTCAGCTGATCAATCGCCGCCGCCCTGAAAGTGTCAGCAGCACCCAGTATCACTTGCTTACCAGACCGGCGCCATCGATACGCCAACTTACCAATAGTCGTTGTCTTACCCACGCCGTTTACCCCCACCACCATAATGGCTAACGGACGATACAAAGTCCGGTTTTCATCCCAAAAGTGCGACACATCCGGCGACAACATCTCTTCCATGATTCGATAAAGCTCGGCATATAAACCTTCTTCTGTGAGCGAACCTACATTCCGAACATTTTTCTTAAGCCTTTCAACGATATATTCTACAGTATCAACTCCCACATCCGCAGTGATTAATACCTCTTCGAGTTCCTCAAGAAATTCATCGTCAATCTTAGGACGCGTCCGAAGCAGCCCCCGTATCTTTTCCCAG
Organism: uncultured Sphingobacteriales bacterium; assembly: GCA_964452325.1. Classification (GTDB taxonomy): domain Bacteria; phylum Bacteroidota; class Bacteroidia; order JAADEI01; family JALVCQ01; genus JALVCQ01. The sequence continues at coordinate 2,019 of CAYVLB010000110.1, forward strand.
AATCTCCTACGGGTCTTCGCTAGCCCTTTCTCCCACACCGCATCAGGCAATGCCTCTTTTTTCTTACGACGAAACCGTTCGAAGAATCCCATAAGTTACATTTTACGTTTCCCACAACTTGAGAATGGTTGGATGATGGTAGCCTCCCATAAACACATTCAGGCTTTTTCGAAAAGCATCACTCCATTCGGTGACGAATATATGCATCTCTCCCGTGCGATTTGGCAAGGGGTCATTCGGATTGACCTGACGTCGGACCACCCCAGGGATCACTTGCGTGCTGTCAATTATAGTGACCGTTGGAGCAAGTACCTCCCGGATTTCATCCCGAATCAATGGATAGTGGGTACATCCTAAAATCAGTACATCTAGCGAATGGGTCCATTGGAATGGTAAATAGTTACGGAGGATGGTACGGCTAATATTATTGTTAAAAAAGCCTTCTTCAATCATTGGGGCCAGCAAAGGCGTTGCCCGGGCTTTAACATGAAGGTGCGGTGCACGGAGCTGAAATCGTCGCTGATAAGCCCCCGAACGAACGGTTCGACGCGTTCCAATCACCCCCACTGTCCGAATATCCTGTCGGCATATCACCTCATCCACCATAGGATCTATCACGTCCACAATCGGTACGTGCTGCCCCCATCTTTGTCGCAAATAATGAGCAGCCGATGCAGAGGCCGAATTGCAAGCAATCACCACACCTTTTACCTGATGTACCTCGACCAGCCATCGGACAATCCGATCTGAGTAATAACGAATGGAAGCGGAAGACTTATCTCCGTAAGGAAGGTGGGCCAAGTCTCCCACAAACACAAAATCCTCGGCTGGCAATGCCCGTCGGAGGGCTTTGAGAATGGTCAGCCCACCCAGACCCGAGTCAAAGATGCCAATGGGGGCCCGGTGTGGCACCACCAACTATCTTTTAGGGGCTGCACCAGAAGCAATGCCCAGCTTTCGCTTGACCAAATCCGTCACGTCATATTGGGGTGCGGCATACAACACCGTTCCAACGGAAATATCAAGGATGTAACTATACCCTTTCTCCTTAGCAACTTGCTGAATAGCCTGATTGATTTTTTTGAGGATCGGCTCCAAAAGCTCTTGCTTTTTAACCAATACGTCTTGCTGGGCTTGTAGCTGAAACTTCTGAATTCGGTCTTCCAACTGAAGAATCTCTAGCTCTTTATCCTTTCGAACCGTTTCCGGCATGGTGGCCACCTCCTTTTGATATGCCTCTAACTTTTTTTTATACTCATCCATCAACGATTGAAGCTGATTTTCCAGATTTTTCCCATATTGTTCAAGCTGTTTTTGGGCCCGTTTATAATCCGGCAGAATGAGTAAAATATCCTCACTATTTACATAGCCAATTTTTTGGGCATATCCTGCAACATTCCACGTCGTGGCAAACACCAGCAAAAGGCCAATCAACTTGCGTAGATACTTCATTGTCAAAACGATTTATGGTTAAAATGGCTGCAAAGGTAGTGCTATTCTTTCCCAAATGGATTAGTTATGGAAGGGCGAAGTAAGCGGTTCTTTTGAGAGGGCACCGTTTCCCGAGATTCCTTTGCTTCCGATTCGGTGGCTACAATCCCCAAAATATCCATAACTTCCAAAGTGCGATCATATTTGGCATTCGTAAAAATCAGCCCGGGAGTGGCCGACTTGTCGAACACCATATCTAACGCCTCATCAACAGCTAACTGTTGGATGGCTCGATATATACGATCCTGAATAGGTTTCAGCAGCTCGGCTTGTTTTTGTTCAAGCATTCCGCCTTCACCAAAAAATTGTTCCTTTATCTGAAGGAGCTCTTGCTCTTTGCGAGCAATTTCTTCTTCGCGCTGAGCCCGCATCGCAGGCGTAAGGAGTGGTTTTTCCGCCTGATATGTTTGATAAAGATGTTCAAGCTCCTGTTGCTTACTACGCAATTGTGCTTTCCATTGCTTCACAAAAGTTTCGAGCTGCACCATAGCCGACTTATAGTCCGGCATTTTCGTTTGAATATGAGCAATGTCTACGTATGCAATGCGTTGTGCCCACACTCTCGCAAACCCCATCATCAACCCCATTGCCAATAACATCCATCGAATCATCGACCCATACTTAAAAGCGTTGTCCGAAGATAAAATGAAATTGCCCGCCATTGGCATCACCACGCCCCGGAACCCGATCAAAACCATATCCCCAATCAAGGCCCAACAAACCAAAAGCCGGCATAAACAGACGGATACCTATCCCCGCTCCCCTATAGATATCAAACGGTGATACCTCCTTGGGATGTAACCACGCATTGCCTGCTTCGAAAAAGGCAAGTCCATAAGCCGACATCGTAGGACTCAACGTCAGGGGATAGCGAAGTTCCAATGTATATTTCAAAAAAGAAGAAGCCCCTTGAATGCCCACAGCAGTATCTTCTGGAGTCAATGACTCATCCTGATATCCACGCAAGGCAATTGGTTCTTTTCCGATAATGAGATTGCCATAGCCACTCAAGCCACTACCTCCCACAACGAAACGCTCGAAAGGGATAATCCCGATATCCGGGTTGTAGGCACCAATTAATCCCAATTCAAACTGCGGAGAAATCACCAGCTTTTCCACAATCGCCTGAAACCATTTCACTGAGAATCGCCACTTATAAAACTCCATCCATTTATACCGCTGAGACAATGTAAGATCATCGGCATTGGAACGTCTCAACAATGAATATGGCAAGGTATAGGTAAACGCTAAGCTAATTTTACCCCCTCGTTGCGGATATATGGGCTGATCAACTGAACTTCGTACGAATGTATGGGTAATATTGAAATTGTGCAATACCGCACTGTCCAGACCACGGATGATAAAGAAGGGGGCTGCATGGTAACGTGTCAAGTTCAGCGAGTTGTGCCATACAAAATAGTCATCCGGCCAGCGAAGGCGTTTTGATAATGAAATGGACCCGCCAATCATTGTCAACTTGGTGGTGATGGGATCAGACAAACGAAAACGCGACGGCGTATAACGGGTATAAAAGGTGCTAACCGAAAAAGCATTGGGCTTGCGTCCACCAAACCACGGATCCGCAAAGGAAAAGTTCACCGATGCATATCTGGGACCATTGGTCTGGACACGAAAAGCCAGCCGTTGAGCATCACCCGAAGGGTACGGACGCCATTGGCTTCGGTGCAACGCATTACGCATTGAAAAATTCGACAGCTGTACGCCTGCAGTCAAATAAAGCCCTTGATACCACGAACCTTGTAATTCGACTTTATCGGTCGACACTTCTTCCAGCTCGTATTCAATATCCACAATTCCATCCTCTGGGCGAGGGTGCGGGCGCACGTTCATTTTTTCAGGACTGAAAAAACCCATTTGGGCCAGTTCTCGTTGGGAACGCACGACCGCCGACCGCTCAAACCATCGCCCAGGTCGCGTACGCAACTCCCGCAATATCACATGATCATGGGTAGTCAGGTTGCCAGAAATAAGGTTGAGGTTAGTCATCATCCGAGGACCCTCTTGAATGCGAATCTCGAGATCAACCATTGCACTGTCCCGGAAAGATTCCACATAGTCTGCCTGGA
>CAYVLB010000111.1:0-5516 GCA_964452325.1 uncultured Sphingobacteriales bacterium
AGCGTAATTTGGGCTGAACTGCCGCTACCGACGGGTGCTGTTCCAGATAGTCGATCAGTGGAGCTAACCAATCAGCATCCACTTCTACGTCGTTGTTGAGCAGGGCCACATAATCAGCCGACGAAGCAGCTACCGCCATATTATATGCCCGACTAAATCCGGCGTTCGCCCCAGTCTGAAAAATCTTTACATCGGGAAAATGCCTTTGGACTAGCTCTATACTGTCGTCGGTGGAGGCATTATCTACTAAGATCACGCGGAAACTTGGATAACGGGTACGAAGAAGTGACTGAAAACACCGCTCGAGCCATTTCCGACCGTTGTGATTGAGTACCAGTACGTCAACTTTCGGCGAACTGTTGGAAAATGTCATGGAGTAACGTTATGAGGCGGTATCCACAGATAGCGTGCGAAATCAATGATGCGATCATTTTCCACGGGCACCCCCTCGTTGCGCAAAAGATCCGCCATTAGGGTGGGAGTTGCGAAACTGTGCTTGCCAGTTAATAGGCCGTTGCGATTTACCACGCGATGGGCGGGAATATTGTCGAGGTGTGTCCGGATACTGCGAAGGGCAAGGCCGACCATCCGAGCAGCACGAGGTTCTCCCAATGACCGGGCAATGGCCCCATAAGTAGTGACACGACCAGGGGGAATCTTTTGAACCAATGCGTAAACTCGTTTGAAAAAGTCAGGACTTGCGGATGGGCTCCGTTGTGTCATCTTCGGGAAATGTTTCATATAGCCCTTTTTCCGGTCGCATGTGGGGAAAAAGAATCACGTCTTGAATGGATGGCGAATTGGTCATGATCATGGTGAGACGGTCGATGCCCAACCCCATGCCTGCAGTGGGTGGCATGCCGTACTCAAGAGCCCGTAGGAAATCTTCGTCAATAACCATGGCCTCTTCGTCGCCTTTGGCACGAAGCCCCATCTGCTGCTCAAAGCGCTGCCGCTGATCAAGGGGATCGTTCAACTCAGAGAAAGCATTGATAATTTCTTTGCCTGCACAAATTACTTCAAAACGTTCCGTCAGCTGTGGATGATCCCGGTGTCGCTTGGCCAACGGTGACAATTCCACCGGATAGTCCATAATGAAAGTGGGATTGATCAAATGGGGTTCAACTTTAGCTCCGAAAATTTCGTCCAATATTTTGCCGCGTCCCATCGAATCATCGATTTCAATGCCCCATGCCCGGGCTTGGGAACGTAAATCATCCTCAGACATTTGCGAAACATCATATCCGGTGTATTCTTGAATGGCCCCATAGAAGGTAAGGCGCTTCCATGGAAGTGCAAAGTCGATGATATGTTCGCCATACTGTATGCGTGTGGATCCGTGGAGGGCTTGTGCCACTGTTTCCACCATTTTTTCCACCAAATCGGCCATCCAATGGTAGTCTTTGTAAGCCACATATAGCTCAAGCATGGTAAACTCGGGATTGTGGAATCGACTCATCCCCTCGTTGCGAAAGTCCTTCGAAAATTCGTATACCGCTTCAAATCCGCCCACAATAAGCCGCTTAAGGTACAGTTCATTGGCAATGCGTAAGAACAGACGCATCTTGAGGGCATTGTGAAAGGTCTTGAAGGGACGGGCAGAAGCCCCTCCATATATCGGCTGGAGAATGGGAGTTTCAACTTCCAAATATCCTTGCGAATTCAAGAAGTTGCGAATGGCTTGAATCAATTTGGTTCGTTGCAGGAAAACCCATCGGCTATGAGGATTGATGATCAAATCAGCATATCGTTGCCGATAACGAAACTCCGGGTCAGTAACGTCATAATAGCGCCTGCCATCCTTCTCTTTAACAACAGGTAAAGGGCGCAACGACTTGGCTAATAACTTCAACTGACGCACCCGCACCGACACTTCCCCAGCCCGGGTACGAAATACATCCCCCCCAACTCCGACAATATCCCCAATATCCAGTAGTTTCTTGACTACCTGATTATAGAACACTTTGTCTGGTCCTGGGCACAACTCATCCCGGCGGACGTATAGCTGAATACGACCACTAAAATCTTGAAGTTCCAGAAAAGCCGCTTTCCCCATGATGCGCTTGCCCATAACACGTCCCGCCAAGGATACATTTTTCCACTGATCGGATTCTTCATCGCGAAAGCGTCCTTTAATGTCTGCAGCATGATGAGTAATATCCCATCCTTCAGAGGGATAGGGATCAATGCCTAGTCGGCGAAGGGATTCCAGTGCATTTCGCCGTTGAATTTCCTGATCAGATAGTTTGCGCTGCATGTCGTTTTGTTGAGAAGCAATTGAGCGACGGGCAAAGGTAATAAAGGGGAATTGCCAAGTTCAGTTAACCACCCAAAGCAAGCACGCTTTAGCTGATACCTAAACAAACTAAGTCTCCGAACCATTGATGCCTCGGACTCACCGTACTTTTGCAACATGCAACGATACGTTGGGGTGCTATTGGGCGTGCTTTTATGGTGGATGTGGGGATGCTGGCGTCCACCTCGAACCGATGTGCAACGGATAATCGACTCGGTTTTCCAACAAGTGGAATATTGCAGTCAATTTTACATCATTGATGCTAACACCCTTCGAGATCGAATTCACCGAGGGCGTACAAACCTTGCAACAATAGATAGCACACGGATGGATGCCATGTATCGTTCCCAATTGATGCAATATCGAGGCATATTGGAAATCTATCGCAATTTTCTGAAGGTGTATCCTTCTTACGAATGGGACTTCCATATGCTGGAACAACGGGCAAATCGTTTAGCGGAGGCGTGGCATTCGGAACAGCTTTCTGGGGATTCGGTGTACATACGTGCCCGTCGCTTGCACGTTGCATTAGATCGCCACTGTAAGGAAATTAGGGAATGGGTTCGGAAGATCGTGGAAGTAGAGCCCCTTTATAATCGATTGTCTGATCGAGTGTCGCAATGGGTAGGCGACTCTCTTGCCCAAGTTGAACGTCCATGAGGGTTGCCATTTTATGGAGCGGAGGAAAAGACAGTGCGTTGGCGCTGGATCGCATTTTACGCATGGGCGGCTATCAAGTGATGGCACTTGTAACGAACTTCAGCAAATCAAGCGGCCGTGTGACTATGCATGGAGTCCGCAAACAGCTGATCCAACATCAAGCCCGATCCTTGCAGATTCCCCTATGGGAAGTGATATTACCAGACCCCACTATGGATGCATTCGAAGCGGCTACTTTATCCGCTTGGCATCACCTTCGGAAAGAAGTCGGCATTGAAGCTATTGTGTATGGAGATATATTTCTCGAAGACATTCGATCCTATCGCGATCGCTTGGCCCAAAGGGCCGGCCTTCAATCGATTTATCCATTATGGAATGTGCCCACAGATGAGCTCTTGCGTGAATTCTGGCGACGCGGTCATCGTACGGTCATTTGTGCAGCCAACGCCTCCAATGCCCGATTGGTAGGACGCCCCTTAGACCATAGAACCCGGGCAATGTTAGCTCACGGAACGGACCCCTGCGGCGAACATGGTGAATTTCATACGTTTTGTTTTGATGGGCCTCATTTTCATTACCCCATTCCCTACCGCCTCGGATCTCCCCACCTGGAAATCTACTCGCACAATGGCATCGCAATGCGGTTCTACTACGTAGACCTCCTATGTGATTCCCCTCACAGCAAGCCTTAACTTTGCACTTTCATTTTCCTGTACAACATAAAAGGAGATACTGCAATGGCCCATCGCGTTGCACTGAACTGGGAAGGCAAAATGAAGTTTCAAGCCCAAACACCAGGAGGTACCCTTTCCTTAGACACTTCTCCAGCTGTGGGTGGAGAAGGCAATGGCCTCCGTCCCAAACCATTAATGCTGGTGTCCTTAGGAGGATGTACGGCCATGGACGTCGCAGCATTAATGAGAAAAATGCGAGTAGACGGGCAAGTAGCGTCGTTTCGTGTGGAAGTGCAAGGAGAGCTCACCGATGAGCATCCCAAGCACTACCGGTGGGTACGGGTAGACTATTATTTTCAAGGCAAGGAAATGAATCAATCCCTCCTTACCAAGGCGGTGCGGTTGTCGGTAGATCGCTATTGTGGCGTGATTTATATGTTTCGGCAATTCGCCGAGTTTGAATATGAAATTCACTTTGATGAAACATCCGAATGATTTCAAAAAAATAGCAAAAGCCATGACAGTCAAGCACTATTTCGGGCGTATCGTCGAACTGCCATTTGAAACAACGGAACAGCGCCTGCGGGAATCCCTTCAGGCAGAAGGCTTTGGAATTCTTACGGAAGTTGATGTTCGTCAAACCCTTAAAAAGAAAATCGATGTCGATTTTTACCCCTACAAGATATTGGGTGCATGCAATCCCCGATTAGCTCACCAAGTACTTGCTGAGGATCCCACGATGGGCGTATTTTTGCCATGTGGGGTTGTGATTCGCGCCATCGACGAACGAACCACCGAGGTGCTGGTGATGAATCCAGAAGCCATGCATCACTATTCCACGGGAAACGGGGTGGCCAGTGCAGCAACCGAAGTTAAACAACGACTCGAAAATGCCTTAGCAGCTTTGTAGGTAATGTTTCCACTAATTGATACGATCCCTGCTCGCCGAACGCCGTGGATGACCTACGGGCTCATCACAGTGAATGTGTTGATATTTTTTTATGAGTTATCGTTAGGCAATGCCGTTCGTGATTTGTTTATGCAATGGGGCGTCATTCCCCAACAAATATGGCATGCCCAAAGTCCGGCCGATTATCTTCCACTATTCACTCACATGTTTCTCCATGGCGGATGGGGCCATTTGCTGTCCAACATGTGGGCATTATGGATTTTTGGCGACAATGTGGAAGATCGCATGGGACACGTACGATACCTGATATTTTACCTCACGACTGGTGTGGGGGCGGCACTGGTTCATTCGGGGCTTCATCCGTTGGCAGCGGTCCCTTCGGTGGGCGCTTCAGGAGCCATATCTGGTGTGATGGGGGCATATCTGCTGATGTTTCCATACAGCAGGATTATTACCATTCTTCCGCTATTGTTTTATGCATATATGATGGCTATCCCGGCCTATTTTTACATTGGAATATGGTTTTTGGGTCAATTATGGTCAGGGATCCTATCGTTGACGCTATCGGGTGCCAGTCAAATTGCATTCTGGGCCCATATTGGAGGATTTGTGGCAGGCCTTGGTTTGTCTCGAATATTTGACCAGCGCCGGGTGCGCAGCTATTATCATAGGTATGTGATGAGACGCCGGGATGTATATCCCCATCAAACTCGAACGCTTAAATATTGATGTTATGGATCCCTTTTCCATCTTTTGGATTTTGATTTTGTTGGCCTCGGTTCAGCCGCTACTGTCACAAAAAGTACTGGAAGCCAAGCGCCAATCGTTGATTTCCCATTTGGAACGAGAACGTAATTCACGGATTATCCTCTTGGTGCATCGTCAAGAGCGAATGAGTTTTTTGGGTATTCCGGTGGCAAATTTTATCGACATTGAAGATTCAGAAAAAGTACTCCGTGCCATTCATAGCACGCCT
>CAYVLB010000112.1:0-2100 GCA_964452325.1 uncultured Sphingobacteriales bacterium
ACTACACACTGCGGGGTATAGAATTCACCGCCGCTTTTTCCTTCTTTTTGAGCAAATTTACCCAAAAAGTACTCGTAAACCCGCCCAAGCGGATCCTTGACTCCGGATTCTTTCGCTTTCAAGTTAATATCGCCCACCAGCTTGACCAGCTCGCCCAGTCGGGTTTTGTCCAGTGTAGGACGGGAATAGTCCTTTGGTAGCACGCCTTTCAAGATGGGGTTCTCGCGCTCGATAGCGGCCATTGCCTCGTCGATCACCCGGCCGATGGTGGGCTGTGGTGCCTGTGCCTGAATGTTTTCCCATCGGGCTTCCGGCGGCACCCAGAAGATATTGGCTGCAATGTATTCGTCGCGGTCTTCAGGATCAGTGTAATCTGTTTGCTGCCTGGCTTTAAGTTCCTCATATTTCTCCCGAAAAGCGTCGGAGATGTATTTAAGGAAAATTAAACCCAACACCACATGTTTATACTCAGAGGCATCCATATGGCCGCGCAGCTTGTCGGCCATTTCCCAGAGCTTGTTCTCAAAGCCGAGGTTGGCGCCGTTTCGAGTCATATTAAATGGGGCGCTGATGGGTTTCCAAAAGAAAGGTCCCTTAAATTGCCAGTGGAGCCGGGGGGATTCGAACCCCCGTCCGGCGATGCCCTCTGCCTACCTTCTACATGCTTAGGCTCGAATATTCCATTTTAGCATGGGCAGGTGTGAGCCGCACCCTTTGCCCATGCCTCACTTCCCTTCAAGATACTTTCACAGGAAAGGCGGGAAGGGACCTTTCCTGGAAGTCGGTGTTGTCCGACGCCCCATTGAAACCACCTCACCGACGCGGTGGCTTCGGGACGCTGGCGCCTATGCCTATCGTGCATTAGGCGGCCAGAGCATACGAAGTGTTGCCATCTAAATGTGGCATGCGGGCTAGGATTTACGAGCCAACCCGCCATGCTCGGCATGCCAGTAGGCAGATAGGCATCCCGTCGATGCCTGTCGGCCCCTTGCAAGGAAACAAAGGTACGGAAAAAGTTCCCATAATCATCGAATTGAAAGTAGGTAGTTCATATTTGCATATCCATCCGTTACCATCCTATTTACTGCTAAACAAGAGGCCATGACTCTAATTACACACCTGAAAGTTAGCGAGGTATTAACCCTCGGAGATGCCCGTGCTGCCGCTGGATTCGGTGCCGATTTTATCGCAATGCCTTTTGTGGAAGATGATCCTGTGATGACGCCTGCTGAAGCCCTTGAAATTGCCCAATGGGTGGAAGGCCCTATTTTCATACCGGAGTTTGATAGCCCATCTCAAGAGTTTTTTGATCGGATTGTGAGGTCTTTGAATGCCCGTTTTGCCCAGATCAATGAAATGCATCATGTCATTAACTTGGGGGCTGCGAAGCAGCGCATTATTCAGAATATTAATTTGGGAGGATTTCGGGACCCTGCCGATGTGCTTATCTACATTGAAGAGTCTCCAAAGACGATCAAATATTGGGAGCTGACGTTAACATCCGACGAGTTCGACGATTTTATGGCGCAAGGATCGCATCGAACATTGATTCGCACATTATGTGAGCAATTTCCGGTTTTTCTCAACTTTCCATTTACGCCCGAAAATGTTCGCCCATTCGTTGAAAAATATCGTCCCCTGGGCATTAATTTATATGCCCCTGGCGAAGAAGCTGCGGGGGAAGGTGATTATGATCGTCTCCAAGCCATCGTAGAGCAGTTGGAGGCGTAGGTTGAGTTGTGATGCGCAATCCATTTAAGGTAGGTGATTGTAAGGAATACGAAGTGGTGGTGGGTCCGGAGGATACCGCCTCGTTTGCAAGTGGGCAGGTGCATCCGTTTTATTCGACATTTGCCCTGGCGCGGGATGTGGAATGGGCGTGCCGATTATTTGTGTTGGAGATGAAGGAAGCCGATGAGGAAGGCATTGGGACGCATCTTAGCATCGATCATTTGGCGCCTGCTTTGGTGGGGATGCGGGTGCGTATTGTGGCGACCCTTGAAAAAGTGACGGGGAATCGGGTAATCTGTTCCTATTCAGTGTGGGAAGGTGATCGGTTGTTGGCGCGTGGACGCCAAGAACAGCGAATCGTCAAAAAGG
>CAYVLB010000112.1:2110-5379 GCA_964452325.1 uncultured Sphingobacteriales bacterium
CTAAGCTGGCCCACCTTGTTGAGGATCTGAGGAAACGTCATGACAAGTCATCTGGTTAATATTGTCAACAAAAAGGCCCGTTTTGACTACGAGATCCTTGAAACAGTGGAGGCGGGGATCGTTTTAACGGGTAGTGAGGTCAAATCGATACGTGCTCGACGGGTCAATTTTCAGGATGCCTATTGCTACTTTAAGAGGGGCGAGTTGTGGTGCAAGGGGCTTCATATTTCGGAATATTCGCATGGTGGGCGATGGAATCATGCCCCGTTGCGGGAGCGCAAGCTATTGTTGAAGCGTCGGGAATTGCGCCGTTTACGGGAAAGAGTACACGAGAGAGGCTATACGTTGGTGCCGTTGCGCATTTACGTTAATCGTCGGGGATGGGTGAAAATGGAACTGGCATTGGCACGCGGTAAAAAGAAATACGATAAGCGAGAGAGCATCAAGCAACGGGAGCAAGCAGTCGAGACACGTCGGGCCTTGAAAAACTGGAGGTAAGGAGTTATTCGACGAAATCTTCGGTGGTCGGCAGTTGGGATAAGCCCTTCCAACCGTCTTCAACGGGATAGAAGTTGTGAAAACCGAATCGTTTCATCACGGTAGCAAAACACAATGCGGCTTCCCCATCTTCGCACAAGACGTAATAGACTTGATCGTCAGGCACTTTGTCCAGCTGGTCTAATATTTCCATTGGATGAAATAGGACGCCATAGGGTAGGGAGGCGTCGGAATGGTCGTTTTCGTGGCGGAGATCAATAATTTCGATGGGCGTGCCGGTGTTTCGGGCAGTACGTATTTCGATGGCCAGTTCGATGGGTGAGATAGTAATCACATAATCGGGCGAATTATCCAGCTGCCACCGTTGAAAATAAGCGGAGGGAATCCATCGTTCAAATTTCGCATAGATTGCATAACGCATGGAGAATGTTGTGATGGTGTGTTCATCCGCCGATTCGATCACTCCTTGAATATCTGGAGGAAATATATCCATCAGCCATGGTACGCGGTGCAGACCGGCAGCAGGCAAATAAATTTGTCCGGGATAGATTCCGCGAGCAGGTGATCGGCCACTTCGGAACATTCCAAGCGGGATCTTCTGGTGGATCAGGGTGGATAGTTCTTCGTATGGGATGGGTCTCATGGGTTGCCTTTGCGTTTGGATGGGATGAATTGGGCAATATATAAGGGAGTGAGTTGGGTCTGCATCACAAGGGGAGCATCTTGGATGGTGGCAGCATATAATGCATCATTCGGGAAGATTGTCTGATATTTTTCAATATGAATATGGGGGGGGAGTGGGGCACTACCTACGAAGCGGACGTGTTGTTCAAACTCTTTGAGCTGGTCATAGGAGTAAACATTCATTGGTATGATTGCTCTTCCTTGTTCGTCTGTTCCGAATGCGTAGGTACGTCGAGCTGTTGGATGGGCAATCCATATGGTGGGTTTTATGGGTGGGGCTGCTTTCTGAAGCCAGTCGAATGTGGTGAAGGTTTTGAGGGAGAGATGACGGGTGTTAAGAAATCCTTTGATGAATGCGATGCCAATGCGTACGCCCATGAAAGAACCTGGCCCACGGTTGATGGCAACCCCTTGCAAGGCATGGGGGGTGGGGAGTTGTTGAAGGATGGCTCGTACCATGGGAGCTAAGGACTCCATGTGGCGATGGGGTTCTGTTAGACGATGTGCTACCAAAGGGACTTCCCCTTTACTAATGCCTACCCGACAATAGGCATCGGTTGTATCAATCCACATCCATAACTTGCTCAAAATGTCAACTTTCGAGTAATTTGCTTTCCGTTTCGAATGATAACCACTTTGACAGTTTGGCCTTTTTTGAATGTTGACAATGCTTTCATATAGTCGGTCATCGAGGCGATACGGACGTTGCCAATCTGTATGATCAGATCGCCGCGTTGAATGCCTGCTTTGTCGGCGGGTCCTCCGTCGATCACCCCTTCCACTTTGAATCCTTCGCCTGTGTAGGTGTAGTCGGGCATGACCCGAAGCGAAACATTCCGCCGCCAACGATGTCCGCCTTGCGGTCGTGGTGGTGTTTGATATTGGAGTTTGCCTTTTTGGGCAATTTGTTTGGCCATTCGGGCGGCGAATGATGCAATCGTATCGATGCCGGGTGCGAAGATTTTTTCGTAGTCGTCGGTTGGCTTGTGGTAGTCCTTATGCAGTCCCGTAAATAGGTGAATGGCGGGAATGCGGTGATAGATAAAGGTAATGTGGTCGGATCCACCCCGCAATCTGCTACTGGTGGAAATATTGATTTGTACAGGCTGATTGGCCTGCTCAATGATAGGTTCCCAGTCGGGTGATGATGATGTACCATTGATATGTAGGATGCGTTTGGTGGTATCGTAGCGGCCGACCATATCAAAGTTAATCATGGCGATGATACTGGTACTGTCTAATAGTTGGTCCTTCCAAAGTGCTTGCGACCCGAGTAGACCTAGTTCTTCTCCGGAGAAAGCGATGAAGAGGAAGTTGGCGCCACGGATATCTTGTTTACGGAGGATTTCGGCGGTTTTCAGTAAAGCGGCCACACCGCTGGCGTTATCATCTGCCCCGTTGTGGATTTTGCCAGTCCCTTCGGGGTCTGTAGAGTGTCCGTATTCACCACGTCCCAAATGGTCGTAATGTGCCCCTAAAACGACGTATCGGTCAGCACCATTATCAAGCTGCCCGATGATATTGGCGCCTATTCCTGTGGTGGGTTGGAGTTTGTACTTAAAGGATATGGTTGATGCTTTCAGCAACGCTCGGCGCCATGCTGGATGAACCAATACAACTGGTACTCCATTGCTATTGATGCGTTCTATTGCGGCAATGCGTTCGTAAGTTTCCCGATCGGGTGGCAATAGGATGATCAATGCCGGTGAATAGGCAGCCAAATATTCCACACGTTGGCCCAAGGGTTGGAGGTGGGCGGGCAACTGTTGAAGGATTGAATCAGGGAGGGGGATTCTCATCAGGATTGCATTACTAAAGATATTCTGCATCCAGGCGCTTTCTTCCCGTTGTTCGTTGAAGCCTATCCAGAATTGATGGGGTAATCCATAGATGGGTAGCTTTTGAGCATGTCCAGTTTGTACCGGTGCCATCCACCGATAGGAGGTTGGCGGGATGGTCGTGTGTCCAATTTGTAGTTGCGTTCGCTTTGGCCGCAGGGGGGTATTGAAGAAAAAATAGTGATGGTAATCGCCAGAGTAGGGTTTTAATCCCACCTTTCGGAATTGACGGGTGAGATATCGTGCGGC
>CAYVLB010000113.1:0-5327 GCA_964452325.1 uncultured Sphingobacteriales bacterium
GGAGGATGGGACGCTGTTCTTTTTGGAGATCAACACCGTGCCGGGAATGACGCCCGAGAGCATTATTCCCAAATCCGTCGCAGCGGACGGCGCATCATTTGCAGACTTTCTGGACACACTCGTACGCACAACAATCGCGCACCACGGAAGAGGAAATGCGCGCGCATAGCGCATAGCCATAGGGTTCTATCACAGACCGCCCACGGGCGGTTTTGTGTTACTATTTTGGCACGGCGCACTCTGCGCGCAAAACCTTGCAACAATCCGCGCATCCTCCCCTTCGGTATCCTCTCCCAACGGGACGTCCCCACCATCGGCGGATTCCGACTCGATTCCTGATGTTTTCATACGAGCGGTGGTGACGAAACGCTCCCTTTACGAAGGCGAAGGGGTGGGTGTAGCATACTATCTCTATACGCGACTGCCCATCCAGGACTATGCGATAACCCATCGGCCCCCTTTCTCAGAATTTTTTGCGTATGAGGTTCCCGTACGCAATCCGAAAGTACAAGAAACGCAAATCGGGAAACATCGCTATCGATACGTTAAGCTATACGAAGCCGTCGTCTTCCCATTGAAATCAGGACGATTAAAAATCCCATCACTGAAAGTGGATGCGATCGCTTTGCTGCCGCAACGGGTAGTGCGACGGTATCGTTCTCCGTTTGCTGATTTCTTCGGTGACGACCCATTCTTTCGGCAATTCTTCGAGGACTTTGAACAAATGTGGGAAGATTATGCATATCAGCAACGCCTGTTGCATCTCAAGAGTGAACCATTGGTCCTTCATGTCCTCCCATTGCCTGTGAAGGGGCGGCCAGCTGATTTTTCAGGAATTGTGGGACGCTTTAGCATGGATGTTTCCTTTGACAGTACCCGGATTGGTCCAGGCAGCGCTGCTACTTTGAAGGTTCGCCTTCGGGGTGAGGGAAACATCAAAATGGTGGATCTGTCGTCACCAGACCTTCCGGCAGGGTTTGAGGTTTACCCTTCCCAGGCTTCTGAAGAATATCGTGTATCGAATGGCAAGGTAAGGGGATGGAAGGAGTTTCGATTTTTGGTAGAAGCTCGTCAGCCCGGTGATTATCAATTGCCCCCCATACATTGGAGCTACTTTGACCCCACTACCGAACGGTACGTGACGTTGAGGTCAGATTCAATTCGAATTAGGGTTCGGGGTACTCCTTTCACCGATTCAACCATCGCTTCAACTCCTCCGCCGCAAAATGATATTTTGCCAATTGAGGAATCGGTCTCAAAGTGGTATTCCATGTCGGAGCTGGCAATACCGCATGGATGGTGGAGGGTCTACGGCATAAGTGTAGTTGTAATCATATTGGCTGGTGGCTTGATTGTGTGGGGGCGACAGCGATATGTGCAACAAGGCGGATTGTGGCGCGACCGTCACACCTCACGAATAGCAGCAATTCGTCGGGCGGCCCATCGTGCCCTTAACCAGGGCAATGCAAATGAGTTCTTTCGCCACGTCAACGAAGGGTTCGAATTTTTATTCGAATGGAAATTGGGTTTACCTCCTGCTCGACTCACAAGTGACCGCCTTCAACGTCGGCTACTTCAAGTGTTGCCTTTTGAAGAGGCCTCTCGGGTCGTTTCACTCTGGACTACCGTTCAGGCAGAAGCCATTCGCCCAACAGTAACCGGTGAGCAGCTCCGCCAATGGTGGGAGAATATCCGCCGATTGTGGACACGCCTTGAAAAAATCAATTCCATAACGTACCAACATGACAGCAAGTAAATGGTGTTGGATCGGATGGGCGGTAGCCTGTGTTGCCCAAGGTCAGCCCATGATGGATTCGCTGTGGGTAAAAGCCAATCGGGCTTATGTGCAAGAACGATATGAGGAAGCCATTTTATACTATGATTCGCTGCTCAAGGAAGGATGGATTGCTCCCGAACTCTATTATAACATGGGGAATGCCCATTTCCGGTTGGGACGCAACGGATGGGCATTGGCAATGTTCAAAAAAAGTCTGGAAATTCGGAATGATCGGCGAGTACGCCATAACATCAATATGGTGTATCGTCGTTTAGGAAACCCCCGTCGCTGGCCACCGCCAGTAGTGTTTCTCTATTGGTGGCAATCGTACCTACGATGGACAACTCCTCGTCGTTGGATGATCGGGGCTTTGCTAATGGGAATCATTGCGGCTGTAGCCTTTTGGGTGTTTCTGTGGACCCACAAGCCCCGATGGGGGTATGTGATGGCAGTGGCAGGCCTCCTTCACCTTTGGGGGCTTGTTTCGGCGTGGGGGCGCCATCGACAACTCAATGCCAATGATGAAGCCATTGTCGTTGTACCCTCTACCCTTCTTTACGCTGCCCCTTCAACCGGCAGTACCGGGCTCATTACCTTATACGAAGGCGATGAAGTGCACATCACCGACAAAATAGCCGAGTGGTACGAAGTAACCTTGCCTGAAGGAGCCCGTGGCTGGGTATGGCAGGATGCGGTCGCCCCCATTTAGATATTCGGGTGGGACTTTTTGACATCTTTGCATTGCCAAACGGAGAGGAAAAGTCTATGGATGGTCATTCTTCTTTTTATTCGGTGAGCCATCACCAACTGCAACGCATTCGTCAAGTGCTGGAAGTGCTTTATCGTTTACGCAAAGAATGTCCGTGGGATGCTAAACAGACGTGGGCATCGTTGCGTCCATATACCATCGAAGAAGTATATGAACTGGCGGAAGCATTATCGGTAGGAGATGTTGAATCTGTTAAAGAAGAGTTAGGAGATGTATGGATGCATATCATCTTGTATGCCCGAATTGCAGAAGAAAAACAATGGTTTGACCTGGGCGATGTCCTCGATGCGTTACGGGAAAAGCTCATCCGGCGGCATCCCCATATCTTTGGGCAAGAGACTGCTCAGGATGCCGATGAAGTAGCCCGCAATTGGGAAGTGATTAAACGCCAGGAAAAGAAAAAAAGCAGTCATTTATCTGGCGTTCCCAAGCACTTACCTGCTTTGATTAAAGCATACCGACTTCAGGAGAAGGCAGCAGGTGTGGGATTTGACTGGTCCTCTGCAGGACCTGTTATTGAAAAGATTGAGGAAGAACTTGCCGAACTGAAAAAGGCCATGCAACAATCTGATCTTGGACGGATCGAGGAAGAGATTGGTGATCTTCTTTTTGCCACCATCAACCTCGCCCGCAAGTTAGGCGTTGAACCAGAAGGTGCCCTTGAACAAACCAATCGGAAGTTTCAAGAACGTTTTGAATATATCGAACGCCAAGCCACTCGACACGGTGTTGCCTTGGAAGACCTTTCGCTGGAAGAGATGGATAAATGGTGGGAAGATGCCAAAGCATCTGGTAGCACCTAAATGCTTCGGAGGAATTTACTAATTTCTTCAGGCATCACCTTCACCACGTCATTCCATTCACCAGGGGACACATGATGTCGGATCACCCCCAACACCGCCCGTGCCACCCGTTCTGCCTCTTCTGTTGAGTTTATCTGCCCCATGCTTCGATGCATAATGTCAACCCAAAAGTCATTCAGCTTGTGATAGCGCTTAACGGGCTTACGGGCGGTTTTCCAGCCTTCCACGAAAAGTCCCTTTACCAACACCGGTAATTCTGAGATAACATCCACTACTTCTTCCGGAGACAAACGATCCCTAAATGGATGTACCACCACCCGAAAAAAATAAAGTGCTTTGTCTTTTTCTTCTGCTGGAAGTCCTAACTCAATAGCCACTTTCTTGAAGAATTCGTAGGCCTTGTGGAAATGCTTATCAAGGCTAGACATAGCCCATTCTCTTTTTGATGGTAAAGTTACGTTAATCAATCCATGTTTGCCTCCCCTCTGTTGTTGTGCTTTGCTTTTTCAAGCAAAAAGTAGTTTTTCTTGCCCTTTCTGCCAATGAGGAATTTTTGGTGAATGAGATCGGACGGATAGATGCGATGGTCGGGAGAGGTGATGCGTTGTCGATTGACTGAAAGTCCACCGCTTTTGATAAGGCGGCGCACTTCGGCTTTTGATGGAAACGCCCTTGACTGCACCAACACTTCGACAAGGGGCATGCCCTCCGAGGGTATTTCCGGTATGGGATAAATGGGCACACCGTGAAGGGCATTGCGGATAAGATGTTCGGGTAGGGTGTGGAGGGATTCGATGGTGGATTGTTTGCCGAAAAGTACTTCGGTAGCACGGCGGGATTCGGCTAATGCATCAGAGCCATGAACCCAAACGGTCATCTCTTCTGCCAAAGCGCGTTGAAGAATGCGTCGATGTGGCGATTCACGGTGCGATGCAATCAGCTGCTCGATCGTTTGCCGATTTTTCATTGAGAATACCACAATGAACCGTTCGGCTTCTTCATCCGATGTATTCATCCAAAACTGGTAAAATTGATAAGGGGACGTTCGTTTGGGGTCAAGCCATATATTCTGTCCTTCAGCGGTTTTCCCATATTTGGTGCCATCGGGACGTGTGAGTAATGGGCACGTGAGCCCGTAGGCTGTACGACCCACTTTACGACGGATCAATTCGATGCCGCTGGTAATGTTTCCCCACTGATCGGAGGCTCCCATTTGGAGCATTACATTGTGATGTATCATCAAATGATAAAAATCGTAGGCTTGGAGCAATTGATAGGAAAACTCGGTGAAGGAAATACCCTGTTTAAGCCGTTGTGCAACTGATTCTTTGGATATCATATAGCTTATCGTCAAGTGCTTACCCACGTCCCGAAGAAAGGTTAATAATTTGATGGGGCCAAACCAAGTCAAGTTGTTAACAAAGATGGGATCAGGGCCTTTTGAACGACTAAAGATTGTTCGAATTTGCCTTGTAATGGCGTTGGCATTTGCCAATACTTTTTCTTGGGAAAGGAGTGGACGTTCTTCGTTTTTGCCCGAAGGGTCCCCGATCATGCCTGTAGCCCCTCCAATAAGCACGACCGGTGTGTGTCCATGTTGTTGAAATCGTAAGAGTAGTGTTAGTGCTACCAAGTTGCCTACCGTCAACGAGTCTGAAGACGGGTCAAATCCAATGTAAGCTCGGGCTTTCGATTTTGCTGACGACAAGTAGGCTTCGATACCCGGCGTCATATCATGTAGCAAGTTTCGCCACCGTAGATCATCAACAAATGTCGATTGTGCCTGTTGTTCAGCCATACCAAATGGTTCCTTTTCCGGAAAGGGCAAAATTGACTAAAATAAAACGGACTTGAAGGAACCTCCTGATGCTACTTTTGCAACAATATGACATTCCGTCCATGAATGTAATCGGTTTGGTTCTCAAAAATTCATTGGATCTGACAAGTAGGATTTTGCTTAAAGATGTAGTCCAAGAGA
>CAYVLB010000114.1:0-4929 GCA_964452325.1 uncultured Sphingobacteriales bacterium
GGACAAGGAATGCGCATCATTATCGACGAAAAAGAACTCGAAAACTGGATCCTCGAACTCTTTGCACGCTTCCCCAATAACCACATCCTTATCGACCATTACCTGCACAACGCCATCGAAGCAGAAATTGACTTCATCTTTGATGGGGAAGACTTACTGATTATGGGGATCATGGAACATATTGAACCCGCCGGGATCCACTCGGGCGACTCCCATGCCGTACTACCTCCTTTCTCACTGGGACCCTCCGTACTTGAACAAATCAAAGCCTCCGCCTACAAACTTGCCAAGGCACTTAATATTCGTGGGCTAGCCAATATTCAATTTGTCATCAAAGACAACATCGCCTATGTAATTGAAGCCAATCCCCGTGCCAGTCGGTCTATGCCTTTCATCGCCAAAGCATATGGCGTTCCA
Organism: uncultured Sphingobacteriales bacterium; assembly: GCA_964452325.1. Classification (GTDB taxonomy): domain Bacteria; phylum Bacteroidota; class Bacteroidia; order JAADEI01; family JALVCQ01; genus JALVCQ01. The sequence goes on from CAYVLB010000114.1 coordinate 418, forward strand.
TTTCTCAACATCGGCACCCATGTAATGATCGGTAATAAAAAACTACAAGACTTTACCATCCGACGACGACCCCTGAAATGGGCCATCAAAGAGCCGGTCTTCTCGTTTGAAAAATTCCCCAACGTTCGACGCGAGTTAGGTCCAGAAATGCGATCGATCGGTGAACGAATCCGATTTATCGATAGCTTAGACGACCCCTACTTTCGCCAACTCCTGAGCCGCCGTCGAATGTATCTGAGTCGGTAACAGCATGTTACGCATCATATGGTTTCTGGTGTTGTTTTACCTGATCTTTAAGGGATTGCACTGGCTATTCCGACTCATTGAGCAATTTCAGCGTCAACGGCGCCACATCCGCCACATGCGGCAGGAAGAAAACCAGTCCACCTCGCCAACAGTGATTCACTATCCCAATGAGACATCCTACCAAGGGGGCGATGAGGTCGAATACGAAGAAATTCTTTAAAGGTTGGCAACGTGGCATCAGAAGTACTACTTTTGCAGAGCCATAGAAAAAGTAGGGAATATGGATTACCAAGAAAGGAAGAATGCCCCCGTTTACTACAAGCGCGTACGGGCTGGGAAGAAGCGAACGTACTTTATTGACGTTCGGCAAACGCGTAATGGAGATTATTATCTCACCATCACCGAGTCAAAGCGTCAGCAGCCGCGATTCGAAGACGAACGTGAACGCTTTATCAAACACAAAATCTTCCTGTATAAGGAAGATTTCATGAAGTTCGCACATGCGCTTAATGATGCCATTGACTACGTGAAACAACAGATGCCTGATTTTGACTTCGAACGATTCAGCCATCATTACGCCGAAGATGATGAGAACAAGCAACCCAACGGCGCATCAGAAATGGCTGGAGAAACCTTCGAATCAGACGACCTTCCTACCCTCGACGATCTTGAAGATCTCGAAAACAGCCCCCAGGAAGTACCCCCCTCAGCCTAATCGTTCCTCCTTGGCTGTTAACAAGCTCCTATAAGGGGCATAGGCATCTCCGAAAAGTAGCGGGGTATCGTAAGGGGGGTTGTAAGTTTGCCACCTCCTAAAACCTTTGGGTGATGAAGCGCACATACCAACCTTCGGTTCGACGCAAGAAAAATAAACATGGATTTCGGGCGCGAAAGTCGACACGCAGCGGGCAAGCGGTGTTGCAACGACGCCGTGCCAAGGGACGGAAAAAGTTGACGGTGAGTGACGAACCCCGCAACAAATAGGGGGTCATCGCACCTTGGTTCCCCACGATATACGTTCCGAAAAACAGAACGGATTCGGCAGCGCCGTATCTTGGGAGCCCTCTTTGGATGCAAGCAAGAATGTTTGCGAATCAAGGATTATCCATTGCTATGGATATGGCGACCGATGACAGTACCTTCATCTTATCCGGTACAGGTGGCTTTTGTTGTCGGACGTCGACGCATCCGGAAAGCCGTCCAACGTAATGCCATCAAACGGCGCCTCCGTGAACTCTATCGCCACCGAAAGCATCGCCTATATCAGCTAATGAGAAAAATGAACCAGCAAGGTGCCTTATTGGTTATCTACTTAGCTCAAACTCCCCCTACATGGCAACAACTTCAGGCATCATTCGACCAAGGATTTGATCGTTTGTTGTATCTAATTCATACATCCAATGCGTTACCTAATTCGGCTCCTCATCCGATTCTATCAAATGGCAATTAGTCCATACTTGGGGGCCAATTGCAGATACATTCCGACATGCTCTCAATACACCAAGGAAGCTTTTGAAGTCTATCCATGGTGGAAAGCTGCATGGTTAAGCATTCGACGTATCGGACGATGCCATCCGTGGGGAGGCAGTGGATATGATCCCCTGCCCCGCAGTTCGTCTACAAAATCATCAGCATCATGAGACGAATCGCTCACACAATCTTAACTGCCTGTGCCTTGATTACAGACAGCCCATCTGTAATTGCACAAGAATCGGCCCTACCCCCATCTGAAGACTATTTCGAGGTATCCAAGAACATTGAGCTGTTTGTGGATATCTATAAGGAACTCGATCACTATTACGTGGATCAAATCGACCACAAAAAACTGGTCAAGATCGCTATCGACAAAATGCTGCGTTCCCTGGACCCATATACCAACTATATTCCCGAAGACCAAGTCGAAGATTTCAAATTCCAGAGTACTGGACAATATGGTGGTATCGGGGCCATTATCTCCAAGACAGGTAACTACATTGAAATTGTAGAACCTTATGAAGGGGCACCCGCTTCTAAGGCTGGACTGCGCCCAGGGGACATCATCCTGCGCATCAACACCGTTGACATGATCGGGAAAGACGTACAAGATGCCAGTGAGATGCTCCGCGGTCAGCCGGGAACATCCGTGCAGGTCCATATCAAACGCATCATTGGCACGCGTTCCGATACCTTCACTGTCAACATCACCCGTGCCAAAATTCACGTCAAAAACGTCCCTTACTACGGGGTGTTGGACTCCACCGAAGGAATTGGTTACATCCGGTTGCACAATTTCCGACAGGGTGCATCGAAAGAGGTGCGTACAGCACTAAAAGAGTTGAAATCGCAAGGCGTTCGAAAATTTATCTTCGACCTACGGAACAACCCGGGCGGTATGCTTATTGAAGCGGTGATGACCGCCAATATCTTTCTACCCAAAGACCAGCTGGTGGTATCTACCGAAGGCAAAATTTCCGAATGGAATAAAACGTATCGTACGTTTCTTCAACCCGAAGACACGACCAGCCCGATTGTCGTGCTGATCAATCAGGGGTCGGCATCGGCATCGGAAATTGTGGCAGGAGCACTTCAAGATTACGATCGTGCCGTTATCGTGGGGCAGGAGAGTTTTGGGAAAGGGCTGGTCCAAAGCGTGCGACCATTGCTTTACAATTCACAACTCAAGCTCACCGTTGCCCGCTACCTTCTGCCCAGTGGACGCTGGATTCAAAAGATCGACTATTCCCACAAAGACAACAAAGGACGACCAGTCATCTTTCCCGACTCCGCCCAAAAAGAATTTACCACCCGTGCTGGCCGTGCCGTCAAAAGTGGACAGGGCATCCATCCAGATATTGAAGTCAACGACAGCGCTCTACCACTGGTAGTATCCGAACTCATCAACCAGAAAATCATCTTTGGATTTGCCAACCTCTATCGCAATACCCACGACTCAATACCACCCCCCAGTCAATTTGAATTATCGGACAAAGATTTCGAAGACTTTGTTCGATTTGTCGATTCATCCAGTTTCGACTATGAGTCAGAAACCCAAAAGCTCATCGAAAAAACACTTGAAAAAGCCCGAAAGGAAGGATATTACGAAGAAGTACACCCCACCTTGCAAGCGCTCAAAGAAAAAGTCGCTACCAACAAACACCAACAAATCATCAAACATCAAGACATTATCCGGAACCTTTTGGACCAAGCCATCGTCAGCCGCTATTACTACCTACGTGGACGCATCGAAGAGTCACTCGATCAAGACCCCCAATTAGACTCGGCCCGCGCCATTCTGAAAGCACCCCAGCGCTATCAACAGATTCTCAGTCCTGTCTCTGATGAGTGAGTGGTGGTGGGGCATTTTCTTAATAACCGGCATTGTGGGAGGAGGATTGGCCGGACTACTGGGCATCGGAGGTGGCATTGTTTATGTGACAGTGTTGGCATGGTGGATCGACGCCATGCAATGGCCACTTTCAGGGGATGACCCCCCCAAACTGATTATTGCCAACTCTATTGCAGTCATCTTCTTTACCACTGCCTATGGGACATTCACGTTAATGCGTAAACAGCAATTTGATCCGCGGCGATGGGTGCCAGCGGCAGCGGGAGGCATACTGGGCATTATCCTGTCTACTCGATTTGTGCTTGATTCCGGCATCTACCATAAAAAGCTGTTTTCAATGGTATTTTTGGGGGTGGTTGGTGCCTATTTCCTTTTTTCAGTATTGGACCGATCGTCGAAAACCGCAACGCCACGCCGCAGTCGCCCTTTGCCAGGATGGGTAGCTTTCAGTATCGGGCTGGCTGGTGGTCTTTTGTCTGGCCTGTTGGGCATCGGTGGGGGAATGGTAATGGTGCCGCTTTTGCTGGCATGGATGGGAAGTCATTCCACACAAGAAGCCTCACATCTCTCTTTGATCACCATCCCGTGGATGACGCTGGCCGGAATGATCATGTATGCCTCCTCCACCAGAGCAGTCCCCCACCTGATTGCAGGTCAATGGAAATTTTTCATAGCTCCTGTTATTGGGGCTATGAGCATTGGCACCATGATGGGTGTCCCGCTGGGACTACGCCTTGGGACCCGTTGCTCGGTCAGACGGTTTAAAGCCGTTTTTTTGCTGATCATTGTGGCATCAGCTGTCAAAATGCTCTTCGTATGAAAAAATGGGCCCTGCTACTTTTACTGGGATGCTACTACAGCGCTACATCCCAAATTCGCACCAATCAGGTAGTTCGCAAGTTGGCCTCCAACCGCATGAAAGGACGGCTGGCAGGATCCGT
>CAYVLB010000115.1:0-4811 GCA_964452325.1 uncultured Sphingobacteriales bacterium
TCTAATCGGACCAACGGGCAATACTTATCGAGTAGGCATTAACCTTTCCTCCCCGACCTATGCATTGCATCTTCCCAACAATGCGAATGTGAGTGTAGGGCAGGCACGTGCCAATGCTTGGACAACGTATTCGGACCGACGTGTAAAAACTGATATACAAGAGATTTCGGAAAAGGCGTTGCAACTGATTTCTGCACTTCGTCCTGTTCGATATTATCATCATTCAAGTTATTTTGAAAATGGGCGCTTGGTGGTATTGGAGGAGGGAACTTATCGTTATGGCTTTTTGGCACAGGAATTGACGAAGGTATTACCTGAAGCCGTTTATGTACCTGAAGACGAGTCGAAAGAGTTATGGGGAGTGAATTACGAGATGTTCATTCCGATTTTGACGGCTGCCCTTCAATCACAACAAAGGGAAATTGAACAACAGAGGGAGGAAATAAAAGTCTTGCGGAAAAAAGCCCAGCGAGTTGATGAATTAGAATCCCGTCTTGCGGCATTGGAAGCAAAAATGCAGGTGGATATGCAGTAGGCATTGTGAACATCAACATCATGCATTGGCAAAAGGGGAGGGTGATGCACGTTGACCTCTATTTAAGAATGGAGATTTCGACTTATGCTAACGACCGTTGCTTAGTTTTGCATAAAATTTGAGCGGAGCAATGAAGGGGTCTTTTTCATCCTTAACATTCCGTCATGGAGTCTTAATCGGGATGATGCTAATAGGGGTTCTGACGCGTTTTATTCCCCATCCCCCTAATTTTACGGCTGTGGGGGCAGTGAGTATGATTGGGGCCGCATTGTGGTTCTATCGTCGGTGGGCCTTATGGATCCCGTTGCTTATACTTGGGATTAGTGATTTGATATGGGGAGCGGTATCACCTGAGAAGGGGTGGTATGCAGGGCAGGCGTTTGTATATGTAGGCTTTTTAGCGTATCCATTGGTAGGGTTTGCCTGGCTGCGAGGGCATCAGTGGTCGATGGGTCGTGTGGCATTGTCTGCATTGACGGCTTCATTTTTGTTTTTTGTGGTGAGTAACCTGGGTGTGTGGTGGTTGGGTGGATTCTACCCCCATACTTCGGTAGGGTTGTTTTCTGCTTATGTGGCCGCCTTACCGTTTTGGGTAGCGCAATGGGCTGGGGATACCTTTTATGGCTTGCTATTGGCCGGAGCTTGGATGTGGGCAGGTCGGCGTTTTCCAGGATAACTCTTAGATCCGGTTTGTGTGGAATAAAGGTTAGCTCAGAGTAGGGGAGATTTTTTGGCAAAATTCAATAAGGACGCCGTGGGTTTGGCGGGGATGGAGAAAGGTAACCTGTTTGTTTCGAGCACCGGGGCGGGGTGGGTCGTAGAGCACTTCAAAGTGGGGGCGAAGCCGTTGAATCTCTTGATTGAGGTCGTTGGATGCAAAGGCGATGTGGTGGATCCCTTCACCCCGTTTCTCGATGAATCGGGCAATGGGGCTATGAGGAGAGAGGGGAGCCAATAGTTCAATATCGGGGCCGTTGTCGGTGGTAAAAAAGGCTACTTCCACTCCTTCTTGTTCGACCCGTTCAATTTCGTCTGGAGGTTGTCCCAGTATTTTCTGAAAATGTTGTATAGCTTCTTGAAGATTTTGTACGGCAATACCAATGTGATCGATGCGCATTATGTGAGAATTAATGTTTGATTGGGCGGGCAATGTAGAATCCTTCATGACCTTGGGGCTGGTATAGGGGCATGAGTAAATATCCGGAAATGGGAGCATATACAGGTCCATCCCATTGGGTAGCCAATAGGGATCCTTTGCGGATGTAGTCGAAGTTGCGGAATCCGGGTAGCATTTTAAATTGATAGGAAGGGTCGATGAAATGTCCGTATCGGACAATGACTTTGTGGGGTAGATTGGCAGATAGTTGCGAGAGGAACTGCTCGAATGGATTGATAAAACTATAGTATGATCGGTCAATGAAGCCTGCTGCTTTGAGGGCTGTCCAGATGACGGCGTGATGAACATCTACTGCTTGTGGGTCTCCAATTTGTCCTCCTTCGACGGCCAAACTGACCGTATGACGCATCTCAGAGAAAAAACGGATAGCGGTCCCGCGAAGGATATTATCAAGCCCCAGCACCACAGGGATGTCAAGTTGGGCAGCTAAGAAGAGGTTGGCATGGTGTCGGGTAGTGACAATAAACGTTCCTCGTGGTGAGGAGGTACAATGAAGGTCGAGCCATATTATTTGGCGCGGGCGGAGTTTGTGGCGGTAATCCTGGATGGTATGAATCAGTTCGACAAACACTTTTCCCTCGTGGGTGCGGGGATGATAAGCGTTCATCCGGATGAGGTGCCAGTTCTCCTTAGTCCATAGTCGGTTGAGATCTTCATCGATATATCGGACGTTGCGTTGGTATGCCTCGATGTTTCCTTGGAGTCCTACAATATGGGCGCGGACGGGGATTTGTTCGTTGTGCATTAGGCTAAAGAAGCGCTCAAAAGCCTCTTTGCCACTGCTTTCATTACCATGAATAATGGTAGGTATCAATACCAGCGTGTCGGCTCTTTCGTGGAAATATTCTCCCAGTATGTGGCGTTGCCGTGAAGTGGTTGATAACGATATTCTTCTTAGCACGGGCGGGTGGGTGATGACATTCGTCGCATCAGGCTGCGGGTGATTTTGAGGAAGTCTTGTTCGGTAATGATTCCCACCAATCGTTGGTTTTTTACCACGGGTAAGCATCCGATTTGTTTTTCATTCATGATGTTCATTGCTTCGCGTACCAATGATTCGGGATTGATGGTGACAGGGTTTGTGATCATGAGGTCACGAGCGGTAATGGCCGAGGGATTGTCATGCATTTTTTGATGTCGAAAAAAGCGTAGCAACATTCGGGAAGTGATCAGTCCGATTAGTTGGCCTTCTTCGTCTTCGATGGGTACGTAGCGAATTTTTTTCCAATCCATCATATCAGCAATGAATTCGGGGGCATCGTCAGGATGGGCGGTAAAGAGGTCGGTTGTCATAAATTCTTCTACCAGGAGGTTTGAGGGTTCCCAATGGGGGATATCTTCGGGTTCAGCCAATGGCCAAAGGTGACCGGGGATATGTTTTTGTTGGTTTTGAGCGGTGGCAGCTACGATGGCAGTCAGTAGTTCTTCTTTGCCCAAGTCTGCAGATAGATGTTTATACGATTCGAGAATCCAGTGAGCACCTGTTTGTCGGGATTTTACGCGCTCCTCGATGAGTCCTAAATACGTGTCGATGTCTTCTTGGGCGACCCCTCGTTGCCGTAGTCCTTCACGGGCGATTGGCAGCAGTTGTTGTTGGATAAGTTCCCAGGCAGGCAGGCGTTGTCCCTTGATCCATCGTAACGAAGAGTCGATGCCATTGATAGCGGCGGTAAAAAAGCTGGCTTTAGCATCGTCGAAAGGCATAAGCCGGGTAATGTCGCCATATGCTTCTTCCATCCCTTCCATCAAGCCGATCCAGAAGGCTGCATTGGCAATTTCGTCTTTGACAGTGGGGCCTGCAGGGAAGATGCGGTTTTCGATGCGGATGTGCGGGACATCCTTGCCTATGCCATAGCATGCCCGATTCCACCGATAGACTGTGGAGTTGTGAAGGGACAATGCTCGGAGGGAAGGAATTTTTCCTTCTTTTAGGATTTGCAAGGAGTCTTCGTATTCGTGCAGCGAAAGCATGGGACGATAACGGACGGCATCCTCACGATAAATATCAAGGATCGAATGGATCCAGTTGTTACCAAATGTCACACGGGCGGCGCGGTCGCGGAGGTGTTTATTGGCCGGTCGGGTATCGACAGATTGCTGGAACAACGCAATTCGGGTTTCATGCCATAGTCGTTTCCCGAATAGCAATGGCGAGTTGACCGCTGCTGCCAAGAGAGGACCGGCCACTGCTTGCGAATAGTTATATTTCCGGGCGAATTCTTCGGGACTTACTTGGAGGTGCACTTGAAAGCTGGTATTACAGGACTCAAGCATAGCCGAATCGTGCACAATGTTGATTTCGTCGGTACCACGAATTTTCAATTCAAAATCACCGCCTCGAAAACGTGCAATGGCCTCCAGCAATGCGCGATAGCGTTCCAGAGGAGTAAGGTTATCCAGTTCGACGTCAAATCGGCGAATCGTTGGAAGAATTCCGGTTAATACTACTTGGCCATTGAACTGTTCGATGGCTTGATAAGCCTTTTGAAGCGCTTCATGGATAGCAGATTCTAATTCCGAAAAGCAACTTCCTTCCAAGCGGTGGGGTGGAAAGTTAGCTTCGATATTGAATTTAGCTAATTCGGTGGTGAAATTAGGGTCGTTAATAACTTCGAGGACTTGCAGGTTGATAGGGTAGGGCCGCCAATGATGATCTACCAGTGCCATTTCTTGTTCGGCGCCGATATGAATTGGATCTGTGGCGATCATTCCCTGTTCAATCATCCATTCCAACGCCTCGATATCTCGTAGCAGATGGTGTGTAAATTGCAATTGCTCTTCCCGGCTGGAAATAGCCTTTACGTCAAGTGTTCCCATGCAAATGCAATATGAGTTTGCTCCGAAGGAAGGTTCAATTTTACGGCATTGCTGATTAATGTAAGAAAAGACTGGGATGATTGGGTGTTCATCGTTGAAGTGATATTGTGAAGAAATAGGATGTATTCTTGTATTTGTCAAACCGATGTAATCGATATGCAAACGATTTTGGTAACTGGCGGGACTGGCTACTTGGGTGGATGGATGGTATATCGTTTATTGGAAAAAGGTTATCGGGTACGGTTGGCCACACGCAGCCTACATGCCATCGGGAATTATTCC
>CAYVLB010000116.1:0-4755 GCA_964452325.1 uncultured Sphingobacteriales bacterium
TATTAAGCCTCCCGCTAGCGTTCATCCTGAGCCAGGATCAAACTCTCCATAGTAATAAAAGCCTTGTGAATCCTACCTGTCCAACCCTTTTAAAGACCTTATTCCGCCCCAACAAGGCGGACTTAATTGCCTCCAAAGCGGGCGCAAAAGTAATACTTCAACATTTATTTCAACGCCCGCAACAAAAAATTAAACTTCAACGCCTTTCCTCCGCAATATCATCATAACGCCTTGCCCCCTTTCTCCGTTCCACTTCCCACATTTCCTAACACTACACGTTGCAACCTTTCCCAACGGGGGCGCAAAGGTAAACACTTTACCCTATTTAGGCACAACCTACAAAAAATAAATCTGCCCCGTGCCCCTTTCGGCTGTTTTGTCCTCTTGTCCTACATATTCAATGTCCGCCTTAAATAATATGTTAGCTAATTAAACAATTCGCAATAAGGGGGTGCTTAGAACAAACTCAATGCAAGCCTTGGCATTTTATTCCAGTAATGGACTTGGGCATTCTACCTTTGCTTTGCAAAATGCAAGAAGTGAGAATTGCAAGTTGCCGTTATTTAGAATTGTCTAAAAATAAACATTTTTCTAGACAGGAATGTTAGATTTGTGCCCATAAAACAAACCAGATAAATATGAACACTCAGGGCGAGAAAAGCGCTCGGTATGCTCTGGATGCATCAACCGATGACGAAGTCCTTGAGCAAGTCATTGACCACCAGTATAAATGGGGATTTGAGACAGAGATTGAGGAGGAAATGGCCCCTCCAGGGCTCAATGAAGACATCATCCGTTTTATCTCTGCCAAGAAGGAGGAGCCAGAGTGGATGTTAGCATGGCGACTCCATGCATTTCGCACATGGCAAAAAATGGAAGAGCCCCATTGGGCTAACATACGTTATCCATCCATTGACTATCAGGCAATTTCCTATTATGCTGCACCCAAAAAGCAACCCCAATATGAAAGTCTTGATGAGGTTGACCCGGAGCTGCTGCGGACATTTGAACGATTAGGAATTCCTTTAGAGGAACAGAAAATTTTGGCGGGTGTTGCGGTGGACGCTGTATTTGATAGTACATCGGTAATTACGACATTCAAAGAGACCCTCCGTGAGGCGGGAGTGATTTTTTGCCCTATTTCAGAAGCGATTCGTGAGCATCCCGACTTAGTTCGGAAGTATTTAGGATCAGTTGTTCCTCCATCTGACAATTTCTTTGCAGCGCTCAATTCGGCTGTTTTTAGTGATGGCTCATTTGTATATGTTCCGCCGGGGGTACGATGCCCAGTGGAATTGTCGACTTATTTTCGAATCAATGCCCGAAATACGGGCCAATTTGAGCGGACGTTGATCATTGCTGACAAGGGCAGTTATGTTAGCTATCTGGAAGGATGCACCGCACCGCAGCGGGATGAGAATCAGCTACATGCAGCGGTAGTGGAATTGATTGCTCACGAGGATGCAGAGATAAAGTATTCAACAGTTCAGAACTGGTATCCAGGTGATGAAGAAGGGCGTGGAGGGATTTACAATTTTGTGACGAAGCGAGGGTTGTGTGCTGGGCCCCGTAGTCGAATTCGATGGACCCAAGTGGAAACCGGATCCGCGATTACGTGGAAGTATCCCAGCGTAATATTGAAGGGAGAGGAATCTGTAGGCGAATTTTATTCGGTAGCTGTGACCAATCGGTGCCAGCAAGCGGATACTGGTACCAAGATGATTCACTTGGGTCCACGGACCCGCAGCCGCATTGTATCCAAGGGGATATCGGCAGGACGTAGCAATAACAGCTATCGGGGTTTGGTACGCGTTGGTCGAAAGGCAGAAGGGGCTCGCAATTTTTCGCAATGCGATTCGATGTTGATTGGGAATCAGTGCGGTGCCCATACTTTCCCCTACATTGAAAGCAGCCAGCCTAACGCCGTGATCGAACATGAAGCGACAACTTCACGTATTGGCGAAGAGGTATTGTTTTATTTCAACCAACGGGGCATTGACACAGAGAAAGCAGTAGAGATGATCATTAATGGGTTTGCCGATGAGGTGATGAAAAATTTGCCTATGGAATTTGCGGTGGAAGCCCGCAAGCTATTGTCTATTTCTCTGGAAGGTAGCGTTGGATAATCTTTGCAAAACCACATAAATATTGCCCAATGACCACACCATTATTGGAAGTCCGTAACCTTTGCGTTCATTTAGAAGATAAGCCCATTTTACGAGGGGTTAGCCTGACCCTTTACAAAGGAGAAATTCATGCTATTATGGGGCCGAATGGGTCGGGGAAGAGTACGTTGGCGGCTGTAATTGCCGGAAAGCCGGGCTACGAAATAATCGACGGGGACATTCTTGTTGAGGGAAAAAGTATTTTAGATTTAGCGCCCCATGAGCGTGCTCAGATGGGAATTTTTCTGGCATTTCAGTATCCGATGGAATTGGCAGGTGTATCTCAGATCCAATTTCTCCGGACATCGGTAAATAGTATTCGGGAAGCCCGGGGCGAACCACCGATTCCAGTCAAGGAGTTTATGCAGATGCTTAATACATATGCGAAGTTATTGCAGATGGATTCGGCCCTGCTTCGGCGCTCGGTCAATGAAGGGTTCTCGGGAGGTGAACGGAAGCGTAATGAAATATTACAGCTATTGATGTTGGCACCGAAGTTAGCAATTTTGGATGAAACCGACTCAGGACTTGACATTGACGCTCTCCGGATCGTAGCAGAAGGGGTTCATCGTTTTATGGGATCTGATCGGTCGGTATTGCTGATTACTCACTATCAGCGCCTACTGGATTATATTCAGCCCCATCATGTACACGTATTGTCGGGTGGCCGTATTGTCCGGAGTGGTGGCCCTGAGTTGGCCTTGATGCTTGAAAAAGAAGGCTACGGGTGGATTTCGGAAAAAGTATCATAATGCATCATCAACCTATGGAATCTACTTCAGCTACAGTGGCAGGTACCCGCCGATTTACCGAGTACTTTCCCCCACTGCGCCATGAAGAATGGAAGTATGTGGCTTTTCTTTCCGAGTTGCGAGAACGTGCGTTTGCGATTTTGGAAGCGCCTTCCCCGCCAGTATCGCCTATTGCGTCAGTGGAGGCTAACCACATTATTTTTACTGGTGGGGTGCCAAGAATGAATATTGATGCATCAGACCAGCGTTATGTAACATGGATTGAAGGGGGGCGCATGCCAGGGGATGCTTTTACCGATGACGAGCAAACCGACAACCCATTTTTGCGGCTTACATCTGATGTGGCACCCGGAATATTACGCATCACTGTACCGCGGGGGGAACAGCCGGGCCGACCGTTTTATTTACACTATCTTCCCACATCTGATCATGCAAGTATATTGCCCGTCCAGATATGGTGGGAGGTGGAAGATGAAGCATCGCTTACATTGATTGAAATATCCGAACCCATGGGGAAAGGGGCCACATGGATTCTTCGGACGGCATTTGGAAACATCGGGTGTGGCGGACGTATGCATCATGGGACCATCCAGGTGGGAGAAGGCCAACACTACGAGATATTTCATGCGCACTCACGGGTAGGAGGCAACGGTTATTATCAGCATGATTACGTGGGATGGTCGGACATTCGTCGCACGCGCAATAATCTGCACGTAACCTTTGCGGGGCCCGAAGCTGAAGGGCATATGAACGGTTTATTTTTAGTGGATGGCAAAGGTTTTATTGATAATCATACCCGCTTCACTCACCAGGAACCACATTGCCGAAGCCATGAGCAATATCATGGTTTGCTGCGTCGGCAGGGCGTTGGGGTGTTTAACGGAAAGATTTACGTGGATCGGGCGGCTCAAAAAACCGATGCCTACCAGTCGAACCGAAATGTGTTGTTGGATGGCATGCCAACCATGAATGCAAAGCCCCAGTTGGAAATTTTTGCTGATGATGTCCGGTGTAGTCATGGATGTACAGTGGGGCCACTGGACGAATCGGGAGTGTTTTACCTAACATCTCGAGGGATTACCCCATCGGAAGCTCGCCATATGATGGCCATGGCATTTGGTCAGGTGGTAGCCGAATTGATGCATCCCATAGTGCGGCAAGCAGCTATACAGATGCTGAATGCCCAATTGACGACTCATGCCTGAAGCATCTCTTGCGGTAGCATCATTGCGCCGGGACTTTCCGATTCTTCATCGTACTGTCTACGATGACCAACCGCTTGTATATTTTGACAATGCTGCCACGACCCAAAAGCCGCAGGTGGTAATCGCAGCACTTACTGAACATTACATTTCGCGGAATGCCAACGTTCATCGGGGGGTACACTACCTCAGTCAGCATGCCACCGACGAATACGAACGGGCACGGGCAGCAGTGGCCCGCTACATCGGAGCAGATTCAGAAGAAGTAGTGTTTGTTCGGGGAACCACTGAAGCCATTAACTTGGTTGCCTATGCCTTTGGAGATACGTTCACAGCGGGTGACGAAATCATCCTTACCGAAATGGAGCATCATTCCAACTTGGTTCCATGGCACCTGCTGAAAGCGCGGAAAGGGGTAGTCCTGCGCTTCATCCCTGTCACCGACGAGGGGACACTGGACCTGGACACCCTGCCCTCCTTATGGTCGGATCGGACCCGACTGGTCAGCTTAACCCACACATCCAATGCATTAGGTACCATTAACCCCGTGGAATCCGTAATCGCAGCGGCCCATGATCGGGGCGTGCCAGTATTGGTAGATGCCGCTCAAACGATGGGGCATGAGCGATTGAATGT
>CAYVLB010000117.1:0-4502 GCA_964452325.1 uncultured Sphingobacteriales bacterium
CAGGCCCACCCTTGGGTTTGGGAAAAGGTACGTCACATGATGTTGCAAGTGTGGATTATCTCGAAACCCATTCAGGCGATACTCGACCCGCCGAAGCATGAAGTTGGCCAACAAACGAAGCGAAGGTTTCAGGATCCACTCTGATTTAGCGAACCCATACTGTTCCCACTTCAACGCATCCAAATTATACCATCGATGGCCTTTGGGCAAACTGCCAGCATACTCAGCCCAGATCACTTCGCCGTAATGAGCACCTAAATACCAATGGGCACCTGTGCCCACCGTGAGGCGTCCTTTTATTCCCGTAATATCGTGACTGCCAATCAGACCGTAAAAGTGATTGTCCAACCAAAGGCGGCGGATAAGATCGGTTGTTCGGAGGGTATCCCCACCAATGAAAAGTGGGGTCCCTCCATAATGGGCGATCTCCTCATCTGCTTTATATTGCTCATAATATCCGAAGCCACGTACATAAAAGGCTGTCAGCCGGACAACTTCCCGTTCACCCACTTGATGCGACAAATGGGCTTGCCAATGATATTGCCAATAATTATCCGTCTCATCCGAGTAGGGCGTGCGTGGCTTTTCCATCCCCGCTTCATTCAAGGTAGGATTGGAATACAGTGAATCCATTGGCACACCATACCACGCTTGATAGGTTTTTTCTTTCCCGCCGAAATGGACTAAATGAAGGCGTGTCCGATCCCGGACATATTCACCGGCCAAATAATAGGAATTTAGGCGAGAAAATGCCCGATCAATAAAGCCCTCGGAAGTGATTCGACTGATCCGCCCAGTCCATCCCCACCCGGAAGGCAAGAGGCCGGTAGCAGCTTTCAGGGTAGTCCGCCACGTCTTATAAGAACCGTAGCCTTGGGTCAAGGTAACAAACGGATAAGGAGATAACCCTTCCGTAGTCAGGTGAAGGTTGGCACCCAGCCCTCCCCCTCCATAGGTGGCCAGCCCCAACCCCCGCTGGAGTTGAAGACTGCGCACCGAAGCCGCAATCTCAGGAAGATCAACCCACCATACCCCATGACTCTCGGCATCATTAAGGGGAACGCCATTGATGGTCACGTTAATGCGGGTAGGATCAACCCCCCGCACGCGAAATGCCGTATATCCAATTCCGGCACCCGCATCAGAAGTGGTCACCACCGAAGGCAAGTGTTCCAACAGCATAGGAAGGTCCTTGCCCACGTTTATGTGATCAATGGATTGCGCATCCATGGTTGCGTGTGGAACAGGTTCTGAGGTTCTACTACGCACCGCTTCCACGACCACCTCTTCCAACGCATACCAATGATCCGCTTGACCAACCGGAGTAATCCCCCGACCGGGATGCCACATCAGTTGAATGTGGCGTGGTGCATCTATCTCCATCGTATCTTCCCACGTAAACGTACGAGATCGAACTTGTAGCACACAACGCTTGGGGTGCGATATCCAGAATATCACAGGATTCTGCTGATGAAAATCAACAAGCCGAAGGTCCTCTTCACCACACTGTAACAATGCAACTCCCTCATGCACGTATTGACCAGACAATGCATCCTGGAAATCTACACGCAATGCGATTTGTGCATTCGTTGGCAGGAAGTAAAGGACTATAAGTAAGCCCGAACACAATTTTTTCATGGTGGTTGTCTTTTGCTAACATAAGTGGGCTCGAGGGATGTGTTCGAGAAAAACCAACGTCCTGCACTCGCCCCCCCAAGATGCTGGAGAAGGGTTGCAGGCACCGGCTCCCTGCGCAGGCATTATCCTGATCAGGTTCAAAGGGTATGTTCTCAGCCGCGGCCTTTCTCGACCACAGCACCCCTGCAGCGCCAACGCAAAAATACAAAAGCCCGGCCGATACGTGATATCGGCCGGGCAAAGCACATCACAATGGAAGGAAACTAGCGTTGAAGCGTCACCGTTCCCTTGAGTAGTCGCTTTTTCGTCTCACCCCGAAAACGATACTTAATGGTATAATAATACACGCCTTCTTTGGCAGGCCTACCGTCGGGACGCATCCCATCCCAGAAGCTGCATACCCGAACATTGGCTACATCTTTTGAAGAAGGAGCACTTTGGAATTCGGTACCCAATTGCGCCTTCGGTACATTTTCACATCGGTAGACTTCATTTAGGTCAGCCTCCGTAGCCTTATACATTTTTTCACCCCATCGATTGTAAATCACGAGCGTAAATTCCACTACCTCGTTAAAAGCCATCTTGAAATAATCGTTATCTCCGTCACCGTCAGGCGTCATAATATTCGGTGGCTGGATGTACGGGTCAAATACATTATACACCGTAATGCACGCTGTGTCTTCGCAGGTAATCTCATTACGGGCAATAATACACACCTCAAATGAGTCTTGGTCGTTGCCAAAGTCATACTCCAATGAGTCCGTCGTTGTCACATCCTGGTTATAAATCTCACGGCCATCGCGCTTACGCCGAATCAGCCAGGTAAATTCGGTCCCTCCCCTACTATTGTTGACAAACGTAAATACCGGCAACACATTACCAGGCATGGTGTCAATGGCTGCCTCAACACCCAATACTTCAATATCGAGCGTAGCTGTATCCGGACAAGGTGCGGTATCCGGAATCATCACCACTGTATAGCTGGCCTTAATAACTGAATCGGTATAGGCATGTACGACTTGTCGGCCGGTATCTTCCGTGCCATCACCGAAGAACCACCGATAGGACTCGTAGGCTGTGTCTGCCTTTTCAGTAAACACGATTTCTTCACCTACGCAAACCCGCAACTTATTGGCCTCAAAGTCGGCTACATTTTTGGGTAATACGGTGATGTAATACCGCGGGTGATTCGGATTAGTGGTATCAGGATAATTCGCCGCACAGTTAATGGTATCGTTAAGTTGGGCTACATAACTACTATCGGAGACTATCAGACGAAGTTCATATCGGCCGGGCTTAGCATAAGTAAGATTGAAAATCGAATCGGAAGGCCGCATACGATACACATTCGAATTACCGTCACCCAGCACCCATTGCCATGTCAGGCTTTGTGCCACACTGCCGTCTGCAACCCGTGATGAATCTTTCACCCGAACAGTAAATGGAACACACCCAATGGTATCCAATGGGCGAAATGCTGGGCGTGGACCATCAATAACAATTATTCGGGGACGCACTAGTGTATCCACACACCCATTAGCCGTACGCACAATAAGGGTTACATCATACGTGCCATTACTGGTATAAAGGTGGGTCGGATTCGGCACAGTGCCCCGGCTGCCGGGACCTTTGTTATCGCCAAAGTCCCACCGCCATGCAACGATCGAATCGGTCTTTGTCGAATCGACAATGTTGCCATAGGCATCTGTAAGGGGTTGATAATTACCCAACAGCCAACTTTGATCAACAAATGAAACCGCTTGCGGTGCACATGGATTGGGCGAGGCCAGCGTGTCAAAATCGGCATGAACTTGCACGGATTGAATGTAAAAACGTCGCTCGGTTATCTGATCACACCCGTTGGTATCTACCGTACGCATTCGCACCGTGTAAACACCCGGCTGAGAATAGGCCACCGTAATTGACAACTGACCATCATAGATCGTATCATAGATTCCGTCACCGTCCACATCCCATTGGATAATCTCGCCATTCTCTCCCCAGTTGGGCTGGGGAATGGTCCACGGCCCTATCGCAGGGTCCAAAGGAATGGTAAAATATCGGAGGTCCGCAGTAATTACGACGGAATCCTCTGCCCCCAAACATAAAATGGTATCACTTGCTTCAAAATAAGCATAATGCCCCACAATAATATACTTACCCGAGAAGTTATTACATCCTTCAGCATTTACGATGTTGGACGTAATGCCGTATACGCCAGGTCCCAAAGCAGGAGAGTCCAGCTGGGGCGTATTAAACAAAGGGCTATCAATCGACAACGTATCGAACAAGTTAATGTAAATGAAGGAATCACGAACAAAATAGCCATTGTTCAAGAACGTATCAAGAGGTATGGAATCGGTTATCACCGGGCATCCAATGGTTGGATGCATAAAACAATGCGTATAGATCGTGTCCGTGCCTTGCACAATAAAAGAGTCTTGCAAGCATAATTGCCGATAGACCCGTGCCGAATCGCGTTTGCCATGTTGAAAACTAAATGGAAATACATTGTCTGCAGGATACGAAAGTACCGAACGAGCAAAAGGAAACAAGTTATAGCCGAAGCTGAGGATACCCTGTTGATCTTGTTTTTGCGGAGTCACTCGAAACTTAAATGGTGCACATGCCATCACTGCCCTACCAGCCCCCACCGGAACGGGCACCATGACCGTATCCGTATCGGATGCTAGCATATCAAAGGCTGCATTGTTATCGTGCACATACAGGTAATTATGGTACCAGAAAGTGTCGTAGCATTCGCCAATTTGGATTCGAAGCCCCACCGTTTTGCATCCCGAGGTGGTATATAGCCACCGCATTCCCATCATTTGAATGGGGAGCTTGTCCACCCAGTTGCAATT
>CAYVLB010000118.1:0-4480 GCA_964452325.1 uncultured Sphingobacteriales bacterium
AAGCCCACCACAGAAAGGGCATTTCATCAGTCTCCATGAAGTTGTTGATAAATCCATGAATGTGATAGGATAGTAGTCCTAAGAAAATAGCCAACATCATCCAACGATTCGACACAGGGCGCCGAAAATCATAAAATCCTTCCATTCCTTGCCGAAGAATCACAAAGACTAGCAATACGTAGATCAGAAATCCCGGAATGCCCATTTCGGCCAAGGCCGTCAAATATTCATGGTGGGCCCCACCAATATCACCAAAGTCGGTACTGATTTCCGTTCGCTGATACGAAAGCTGGTAGGGGGCATATTGAAACGCAAACGTAGCCGGTCCGAAACCCACAAAAGGCTTGTCCTCGGCCATCCGCCAAGCACAACTCCATCGGTTAATGCGTTCAAGGTTGCTCGGATCCGTAGCAATATTATAAACCGACTGGAGATGGCGTCGAAAATCGGTGGTCGAGGCAGCCCGATTGGTTAACATAACCACGTAAATCCGTTCCCAATTAACAGTGATTATTCCAACAACTGCCAATGCCATGGCAATAATGGTACGGAGTCGAATCCGCATCATCAGAAAAGGAACAAATGCCATGACCCCCATCATACTCAACCACGTCGCCCTGGAATAAGAAGTGATAATTGATATCACTAATATTATCGCCGTAACAAGCATTAAAACCCATTCCAAGCGGTTTAGTTTCCACCGATAAGGCATTATGGTCAGTACAACAACTGGCGGCAGCATCATGCCCAAAATAGCACCGTAGATCGTATGATCGGCATAAAAGGGAGCAGAAGCAAAATAGGCTACTTCATGGGTAAAAAACCCCTGGGCTTCTACGTAGAGAGTATACAACGAAACCACCAGCAATCCCAATGCATATAATATCATGAAGTTTTTAATGACCTTGCGGTTCTGAAAAAACATGATGCCCATAAAATAGAGAACCGATGCATAGACAACGTGTTTTATCCAATGTTTTAATGAAACAAGAAACATTGTACTGGATAGGGTAGTAAACCCCATCCATGCCAAGTATACAAGGATGAAAATACTCATGGGATGAAATAGGACCGTTCGGGGATAGTGGCGAGTGACTAGAATATGAGTAAACCACAAGGCGGCCAAAATAAGGATGAGGGGCTCAGTTGGTAGTGCTAAAGCAAAGGAAATCCCGGGAATGGGCTTTTCAATGGTAAAGGGAGCAGTCAGGGCTATTGCATAAAACACCCACAGTGGTCGAGCGATGGCAATGAGTAACAACAGTGGAACTAATGCAAGTAGTCCCCATTCATACTGCTGGCCCCCTATTGCCAGTGTTCCGCCCACTACACCAGCAGCTATTATTCCGGTGGCCCATTCCCATCGCTTGATCGAATGATGGTGCAGCTTTCCCTTCATGGGCTATTTTTTCATGTTATTACGGTGGCGAATAATTTCTCGGAACCATACTCCGAGGACTCCCACCATCATTCCCCATAAGGCCATCCACCTCCGACAGGGAAACACTGGCTCACTCGATACATGAACCTTTTGAATGGACACTGCATAGGAATAATGGCGCATCGCTTGTTCGCGCGCCTTTTCTAAATCTTCTACCGCAGCTTGGTATGATGCCAATAGGGCTTGATAATGGGCATATTGAGCCGCTATCCTCGGATATTGCGTCATAAGCGAATCGATCCATCGACGGTGTTCGGAATATAGCCATTGGGAGGCTTCCCAATTGATGACGAGGCTGTCCGGTAAAAGCCGATGATGGCGCCTGAAGGAGCGTACCAATGACCCGTAGTATCGTTGTTTTGTAGCTAATTGGACAGATTGTTCGGCCAATGTTTCAAAAGAAACGTCGTTTGCCTCACCTGCAAGGAGCATGTGGCCTTCCAAAAGAGCCTGCCTTAATGATTGACCGGCTACCGCCAAGACCTGCCGTATGGAATCAACATAGCGAATACGGTGATCCAGAATGGGAGTCCAATATTGGCGATGCATTTGCTGTAGATGGCTTTCGTATGTATCCATTATTTCAGCCACAATGCGACGTGCCATTCCAGAATCTTGATCCTTAACTTCCAAGTGAATGCTTGAAAACCGACTTCGATATATCTTGACTCGCCTGCGGAGCAATGCGTAAGATCGTTCAATATCTCCAATGAATCCATAGTGAGAATCCAAAGCCAGTTTCCTAATTACCGCATAATGGATATCGGGATTTTGGAGGACTTCCAATGCCTCCTCTACGGTTGACTTTTCGGGATGCATTCCCAAGTTGACTGGATAAAAGACTGTTTTGGCTTCATACAGGGGCGTAAGAAGTAAAGCGATGAGATAGCCCCCAATCATGCCCACCAGCGCCCCCAGCAACAGACGTTTCTTGCCATGCTGAATGAGTGGCAGAATACTATCTGCAAAGGGATACATGGGGAAGTAAAATGTTAGAAAGTCCGGGATTTAGAGTCACGAATCAAAAAGAATAGCAATAAAATAGCCATCGAACATCCTGTTGCCAGTCCAGCCATCAATAGTCGACGGGGCCACACTGGAACCGGCATCGGACGGGCCCGATCGATTACGAAAATGGTAGATATCCGTTCGGTAGATCGGGTTTTGAGCTTCTCATAATGTTGTTGGAGCAACAAAAAAGCTTCCATTTCATTGCGGAGGCGTTGGCTCAAGTAATATTGAATGGGGCCGTATTGTCCCAACAGTTTCATTTTTTCTTCAATACGTCGGGCTTGATTCAAGCGCCCTTCCGACAAAGCCTTTCCCCACGATTCGGCATACGAAGCCGACTGATCCTCATAATTAAGGACGCCCATCTTTCCCAATGTTTGGAGGGAGTCGACCAACGTCTGAACTTCCCGTTGTTTATTTCGATAACGCTTTTCTATCACCTGAAAAGCTTCTTGTGCGCGATGCTGAATTAGAGATCCTTTGAGCGAATCAGCCAATGTCATCATGGCATTGGCCAGCAAAGCCGCAGTATCGGGGCTCTCATCCCACACCTCAATAATAATGCTGGAAAATTGAGAACGGCGCACCTTAATGCGTTTTTCGATCTGACGGTCCAGCAGCTGGGGACCCTTGGGCTGGTTAATATCAATCCCATAGTGTTTGGCAAGGTGAAATTGTTGGTTGAGTGCCTGACGTAGTGAAGACGAGCGCAAAATTTGCAAGAACTGTTCAACTACTTCGTTGGAACCAAATTCAAGAAATGCTCCCCCTTCGGAACTTTCCCCCGTGAGGGCAGTAGTTATTGCCTGAGGATTTGCAGGATAAAACACAGCCTGCCCCTCGTAAAGGGGAGCAATAAGACGCATTGCCAAATATGTAGCGATCCCTACCACAAAAGAAACACCGCCGATAATCTTCCAGCGATGACGCATTATATTCCAGAGCGGACGAAACTCCCAAAAAGAAGCATATTCATTCATGGGCATTTGATTGAAATGATCTCCACACCTGCCACAGGTAGGGAAGGGCAAAGATAGCAGCACCTCCCCATGCACACCCCAACGCTATTCCAAAGGATATTTTTAGGAATTTGAGCAATACAAAAGACAACAGAACCATCAAAGCCCACCCTGATATCGCTACAAGCTGCAATCGGCGAAAACCCAGATGATGGTCGCGTATTGCCCAATAGCTTTGAATGATACTTACCAAGCCCTGGGTGATCAATGTGGCAACCACCGCGCCAATTGCTCCGTGAATGGGAATAAGGTAAAAATTAAGCATTACATTAAACAAAAAACCACACCCTGAGAGCAAGTTAAGACGACGTAAATCGCCAGCAGCAGTCAATAGACTGCCATATAGGTATACGAGACTGTGAAACAATAGGGTAGGAAGCAACCAGCGGAATACGGTTATATGTTGTGTGGAAATATCACGATAAAATAGAGCAACCAATTCGTTTCCATAAAACCACGACGACAAACTAACCACCCATGCCCATCCCATCATTAATGGAAATACTTGTGATACCACTGGTGCGGGGGAGTGTTGTTGCTTGAGGAGTCGGGAGAATATCGGCAATAAGCGTGTGGAGATTAAGAAAGGAATCATAATCGTGGCATCTAAGAAACGGTAAGAAGCAGCATATACCCCTGCTTGCCACTCGCCGTCCACGGGACGAAGGCGTTCGAGCATTACACTATCGGCCCGGGTGTAAAGACTCATTAATAACGTTAAAACCGCATAAGGCATACTTTGTCTGAGGATGGCACGGAAAAACCGCCATGACCACCAGTGAGTCGTCCTTCCTATAAATCGACGTACCAATATCCAGGCAACGAAAAGCGTTATCCCATAAGCTATTATCTGAGCTCCTATAAATCGCTTAATGGTGATGTCCCAGCCTACAATTCCCAACAGCATTCCTCCTACCAGTAGGATCATCCACAACCGATCTAACACACTTACTATGGCTTCCCACGCAAATACGTGAAGGCCATTTAACAGACTCCGAAAAAGCAATAC
>CAYVLB010000119.1:0-4470 GCA_964452325.1 uncultured Sphingobacteriales bacterium
ATCTCCCTCCGGAAAAGCTACCCTTTACCTTGGAAGGGTCGATGATAGCACAGCCCTACTGCGCTTCCTGCCCACCCACACGTATCAATGGGGTTACCCGTCGATTGTTCCGTTCCCTGACGGGCAATGGATACTCTTTACCAACTACACCAGTGACAGCACCTTCCCTGGATGCGGGGCCTTTGTATGGAAAGATACACTGATTTCTCATTTCCGGGTGCTCCAACAAGGCAGTGCATCCGTCAATCTCCTACAAGGAAATATTGAACGATGGGGCGATTACACGACCTGCCAAGCCGATCCCATCGACCCAACACGTATCTGGTGCGCAGGATATATTGGCAAACGGGTACGCATCGGTCAATTGATCTACAACGGACACGTTACATGGATCGGTGCATTTGGTCAGGGACAATGGCCTGCTAAGGTGAACACCCCACCCACCACTCTCCCCCTTCACTTAAAAGTTTATCCCCTCCCAACTCGAGACCTTACCATAGCCCAAATTACCATTCGACAAGGGGGCATGTACCGAGTGGAGATATTGGATGAATACGGACGCGTCTGGCAGGTGCTCATGGAAGACGTCTTACGCACTGGACAATATCGCATCCAATGGCGATCTGCCCACATGCCGTCGGGTCGGTATATCCTCCGGATCAGCGGGAATGATGGTATATGGACAATCCCATGGGTCAAACAATAGTTGACCACCACCGAAATATCCTGCTGACTATCCTATTAATAGGCATCAGCAGCTTGATATGGGTAATGTGGGGACGAGAAATCGGAGTAGGTACTGATGCCGTTCATTACCTTGCAACTGCCCGAAACATCTACGAAGGGCGTGGATGGCTGGACTATAACGATGCCCCATTAGCAGTTTGGCCACCCCTCTATCCCCTTACGGTCGCCCTCGGAATGTGGATGGGTATGGACGTAATCACTTCTGCAAAAGTGATTAACCTGATCGCCTACGTATTGGCAGTAATATGGGGAAATGCACTCATCCAAGAGGTCGTAAGCCAACGATTCCGTTTGTTAGCCATCGTACTATATGCCTTAGGGCAACCCATAATGATCATGTTTACTCAAGCAATGAGCGAGCCCCTTTTCATCGCATGGACCAATGGAACATTTTACTACTTGCATCGATGGATCCAACACCCTAATTGGAAAACCGGTACCACTTTAAGTATCATCCTTACCTTGCTGATGATGCAGCGATACATCGGCATGACCCTTTGGATCACTGGGACGCTATGGATATGGACTGCAAATCGTTTCCGTCAACGTCAGGGATGGGTCGTGAAATGGGGCATGGTTTGGATGCCGTCCATGATACTCCTCGGCATCTGGATGTGGTATTCTTACCTGAGCAGCGGTCAGTGGGGCGGGCGACGCGGGGTCCCTTTCTATTCAATGATTGAATGGCTGGGAGCGATGATGCGTACCTTTATTGACTGGACAGTGCCATGGGTGGAACAATTTGGCACAATATGGAATGTATGCTCCGCCATTGCATTCAGTAGCCTGGTCATCGCCGCCACAGCGGTATGTTTAAGGTGCCGAAGAATTCCCCCGCCCTTATGGCGGTGGATGCTGATATGGAGTGGAATTTACTTGGCGTTCTTGGCATGGAACAGTAGTCGGATGTGGATTTCCCTGCCGGGGCAACGGCTATTGTCTCCCCTTTTTATCGTATTTACCATCGCATTGTTTCGTGCTGCCCAATGCTTCCTGCATCAGTTTCCGCATCATGCCCGTAACATAATCGGAGTGTTGGGTATAATGGTGGCAATGCATATCGGCCAATCCATGTATGCCATGTATTCTGCCTATCGGCATGGGCAGCACTACGATGCGTTGCATCATCACCTCCTGGAACAGTGGCTTCAAGCCCATCCTTCCATTCAGCGGGTCGTTACCAATCATCCGGAACGATTCTTTTTGTGGGAACTTCGGAATGGCAGAAGGATTGGATGGTTCATACCCGAAAAAGTGATTGCTGATGGTGTGGATAGTTTGTTCGTGCTATGGGATCGTCCACCAGAGTGGGTGCGACCGCCATCTGCACGCCTTTACTTATTGATTTACGATTCGCTATTGAGGACCCATTTTCGCATTGATACTGTTTCAGAGCTTGGCACGGAAGCAGTCATTCGTTTACAGCGGCGTGCACCATCCACCAATTAAAAGTTCTATTTTCGCCCCTTGTATTGCAATGGGCATTAGTAGTGCGCTATTGGGGGTTAATCATATATAGTAGTTGGCTCTGTCTGAAAGTATCAGCCCAACTATTACCTGTATATGGCAATTCTCGTACTGCCACATCGGGAGCCGTTGCCTTGAAGTTGCCTTTGGATGCCTATTCTACGTCATTGTCAGGAGGTGTTGTGGCAGCGATTGGTTCCCCGGCTGCAGCACACTGGAATCCCGGAGCATTACCGCTGATTGATTCCAGCCGCTGGAGCCTCCAAACCGACTATCTTCGATACGCTGCAGGTATTGAAGGGGGAGCCGCCACCGTGGTATATTCTCGACGCCACCTCAAATACTGGGCGTTCCGATGGGCATCCATTCAAACAGACTATCTAAATGTAACTGATGAATTTCATCCGCACGGCAACGGTAACCGCTTTGCCTATACTGTCTTCATCCCTTCCATTAGCTACGGGATGGTCCTCAGCAATAATTTTAACTTTGGCATTACAACCCGTCTGTTTCATGAACGGTTCTATACGGTTCGCAACTTGGCGTTCTTAGTTGATCTGGGTTTCGTGTATGACCTACGTTTCCGATATATTACTCGGATTGGAGTAGCTGCCTCCAACTTCGGATTTATCCTTCGACCGGTAGTTCAATCGGGTGATTCGTTGCTTCGAGGAAATCGTCTTATCCCCCCCGCGGTATTCCGATTGGGGGCGGTGCGTGAGATATGGCGACGGCAACACCACCAATTGCTGGCAAGCATCCAGTTAAATCATCCCACCGATAACAACGAAACCGTTGTTACTGCCTTAGAGTATGGATATGATCATCGTTTTTTTGTGCGTATCGGTCATGAGTGGGGAACCGACCTTCGCCGTTTACCCACTGCAGGAGCCGGATTTCGTTGGCCATGGAGATGGGGAGATATCCGTGCCGACTATGCAATCCGGTCATTGGGAACATTGGGATGGACTCATGCCATGAGTGTGGCATTGTATATTCAATAGCCTCATGAACTCGAAGCGTTCCATATCTGGTATCCTAATGACAGGAATAGCAATTCTTGTCATCACCTATGGATGTGAAATGGGATGGGGAACGATTGAGGATACGACTACCCAAGAGATCTTCGAACAAGGACGCATCGATCCTACCCTGACACCCCAATCCGTAGGCTACGTACCGATTCTGCCTTTCTGGCAAGGATTTGAAGAGCTGCGCGATGTCTTCGTGGGTTACGACGAAATGGTATATGTGGTCGACCGAAAGGGAGTCCACGTACTTGACCTTACCGGTCGGCGGCACCGATTAATTCCCATCTCAGGAGCGACTGCCGTTACACAGGATCGGCGCCTGCACCTCTATGTAGCCGCTCGAATTCAATATGCAGTGAATGATTCCGAAACCTACTCACTTCCTGCCGTTTTTCGTTTGTCCAACACAGCCACTTCCTCTAACATTCAATGGGAAGACACCATCATTCATCCATTTGATGACCCTTCACGGCGGCTCATTGGTGTGCGTCCTACTGATACACTGGTACGGTTCGAAGGCATTGCGTGTCGGGCCGACAATACCGTATATCTTCTCCGACAAGGCCCTGTTAATAATCTTGCCTCTACCGCATGGCCAGATAATTCCGTGCTCTTTTTCAATGCAGACGGAGAAAGCATTGGCTATGCCTTCGGTCTGAACCCCATTGCGCCAGACCTCAAATCGGTATCTGGTGCTTCTGCCATTACCACCTTTGCAGCCCCTCCTCAACGTATCTATGGGATCCCTACAACCCATGATTTTCTCTTAACCCTGTCTACCAACCCTCCTGCCGAATTCGGGACGATTTGGATTCGCGAAGAGGTGGATCCTAACGTTGGGCTTTCGTACAGCGAAAACGCTGCCCTCCTTCAGAAAGATCGTACCAAAGGAAAACGTTTTCTCTACGATCCCTTTCGCTTTACAGCACCCATCGATGTCTGTATCGCAGGCGATAAAACAGGCTACATTTTTGTGGTAGACAGCGTCCGGGACTCTGTCTATCAATTTACTCAAAAAGGAATTGAAGGGGTCCCTCCCCTGCCCTCGATGAACGAATCTCACCACATTATTGTTTCTTTCGGTGGGTCGGGTAGTGGTCCATTTCAATTTGAAGGGCCAGTAGCAATTGCTTACTATCAAAAAACCCTATACGTCGCTGATCGTGGCAATGGCCGCATCGCCCGATTCCGACTTAACATTGACATCGAATGAATAAGGGACGCG
>CAYVLB010000120.1:0-1914 GCA_964452325.1 uncultured Sphingobacteriales bacterium
ACATTAATACGGTTGAAGGGGGGACGCATGTTACCGGATTTCGAAGGGCGTTGACGCGAACAATGAAATCGTATTTTGACAAGCAAGGGCTTACCAAGGGCCTAAAAATTGACATCACTGGTGAAGACTTTCGGGAGGGGCTGACGGCAGTGGTGTCGGTCAAGGTAATGGAACCGCTTTTTGAAGGACAAACCAAAACCAAGTTGGGCAATACAGAAGTAAGCAGTGCGGTGGAGTCGTTGGCTTCGGAGAAGTTATCGTATTACTTAGAAGAGCATCCTCGGGAAGCAAAAGTGTTGTTTCAGAAGGTGTTGCGGGCTGCCGAAGGGCGTGTGGCAGCCAAGAAAGCACGCGAGATGGTACAGCGCAAAAGTGCCTTTCAAAGTGGTAGCCTTCCCGGTAAGTTGGCCGACTGTTCGTCAAAAGACCCTGCAGAATGCGAAATTTATATTGTAGAGGGGGAATCGGCGGGTGGAACCGCCAAGCAAGGGCGCGACCGGCGATTCCAAGCGATCTTGCCATTGAAGGGAAAGATTCTCAATGTCGAGAAGGCTAAAGATCATAAGATCCTCTCCAACGAAGAAATACAAAACCTATTTACGGCATTGGGTGTGTTTATTGATGCACAGACCGGCGAGCTGAACTTGGATAAGCTGCGCTACCATAAGATCATTATCATGACCGATGCCGATGTGGATGGCAGCCATATCCGTACATTGCTATTGACTTTCTTTTTCCGTCGGATGCCTAAACTGATCGAGCGAGGATATGTTTACATTGCGATTGCCCCGCTTTACCTGATTCGGTATGGTAAAAAAGAGATTTACGTATACAGTGATGAAGAACGTGATCGGGTCCTCGATCGGCTCAAAGCAGAGGGCATAGAATCGAAAAAAATTACCGTGCAACGGTATAAGGGATTAGGAGAAATGAATGCCGAGCAGTTGTGGAATACCACGATGGATCCAGAACAACGGATTCTCAAATTGGTCACAATTGAAAATGCTGCCGAAGCTGATCGTATTTTTAGTATGCTAATGGGCACGGATGTACCTGCTCGGCGTGAGTTTATCGAAAACCACGCCGTTTATGCCAATCTCGACGTTTAAACGTCGGATGATTTGGAAGGGGTGGTGTACGAAGCCATTGGCACACGATGTCGTGTTAAAGACACAACGGGTCGGATGTGGAGGGCATGGGTACGGGGGCGATTTCGCATGCACCGTTTTCCGACGACGAATCCGATCGCAGTGGGCGACTACGTACAGATGACACCGCCCCAAGGGAACCATCCGGCCATCATCCAGCATATCCGGCCGCGCCATACTTTTTTGGTACGGCGAGCGAATAAGCTATCAAAGCGCTACCAAATCATTGCAGCTAACCTTGATCGTTTGCTGATTCTTTTTACCCTGTATCGGCCTACCACATCCCCGCGCTTTGTCGATCGCCTATTAGTGGCGGCTGAAGCTTACCATATCCAACCCGTGATTATTATTAACAAAATTGATATATACCGCTCCGGCGCGTTGATCCGCCAGAAAGCCTACTGGAAGCGCCTATATGAAGGACTGGGATATCCGGTGTTGGAACTATCGGCAACTACTGGAACAGGCATTGAGAAGGTGGTTGAGGTGTTGGAGGGGGGAGTGAATCTGATTGTCGGGCAGTCGGGTGCGGGTAAAACCACCTTGTTGAACCGACTTGTGTTGGAAGCCAATGAGCCCGTCCAAGAAGTGTCGGAATATTCTGGGAAAGGACGTCATTCGACTACAGTAGTTCGAATGTATGATTACAACGCCTCTACCCGCATTATCGACACGCCTGGCATTCGCGATTTTGGTTTGGTGGGTTTTGAACCGTATGAAATATCGCATTTTTTCCCGGAGATGCGGTCCTTCATTTCAGAATGCC
>CAYVLB010000120.1:1924-4381 GCA_964452325.1 uncultured Sphingobacteriales bacterium
CGTTTTAATAACTGTGTGCATCGAGATGAGCCCGGGTGTGCGGTACGAGAAGCAGTGATGGCAGGGCATATCCCTTCCGAACGTTACGAAAGTTACCTTCGCATGCTGGCAAATCCCAACTGATGCGATTACTGATTCAACGGGTGGTCAGTGCTGCCGTCGATGTTGGTGGGCAACGGGTGGGGGACATCGGTTCGGGGCTCCTACTGCTGGTGAGTTTTGAAGTGGGTGATACGGATGAAGACCTCCAGTGGGCAGCACATAAGGTGCTCAATATACGGATCTTTGCTGATGATGAGGGGAAGATGAATCGGAATGTGCAACAGGTGGGCGGGGGAATTTTGGTTGTTAGTCAGTTTACATTGCATGCACAGGTAAAAAAAGGGTTCCGCCCTTCGTTTATTCGGGCAGCTCCACCAGACATTGCCCGCAACTTGTATTGTCGGTTCGTCGATTTGCTCCGGGCACAATTTAACGGTCCGATTGCGGAAGGCATATTTGGCGCCTATATGCAAGTGCATCTGGTTAATGACGGACCGGTAACGATATGGATGGATACCAAGCATAAAGAATAGCCGTGCTTGCTGAACTTCAACGCCGAGTAGATGAATGGATTCGCACTTATGGAGTGCGCTACTTCGACGAAATGACGAATTTGGCCATTTTGATGGAGGAGGTGGGTGAACTGGCCCGTTTGATGGCCCGGCGTTATGGGGAGCAATCGGAAAAGGCTGGTGAAGCAATTGATGATCAAAAGTTGGCGGATGAACTGGCAGACGTACTTTTTGTGCTGACGTGTATTGCCAATCAGACGGGCATCGACCTTTCCGCTGCTTTTGAGCGTAATATTGCCAAGAAAACCCTACGGGACTCGGATCGCCATCAAAATAATCGGAAGTTGAAGGAGTAGCAATCTACTTATCCACGATCCATACTTCGACTCGCTTGGGCCCATGAGCACCTAACACGAGGGTCTTTTCAATGTCAGCGGTGCGGCTGGGGCCTCCGATAAAGGAACAATACGATGTGTGCTCAAGCGTTAACCGAAGGGCATCGTCGAGGGTAGGAACCAATTGGTCAGCAAAAGCAATTACAACATGGATGGGAGGATACACAGAGAGGGCACGCCAGGGGTCTTCTGCTGCGGTGATGAGCACGCAACCGGTTTGTGCAATCAATGCCCGACATGCTGTGAAGGCGGTTTGGGCATGGTAGATGTCTTCCATTCGTTGGCAGGGGCGGAGGGTAGGCAGTTCGATGGGTAGGGGGGCGCTAACTCGGGGGGCGGGTAGTTTGGTTTGGAGTGTGGGCCAGGCGGAGCGTAGTGCTTCAGATGAGGAGAATTGGCGGACGTAGCCATGATTTTCATTAAAGATTTCGATGAATGTTTGGAGGGGGTTTTGAGGGATACCGGTTTCCAGGTCGGCATATTGGCGAGGAGGGGGCAGCGTATCAGATGGTGAGGATGGCAGCCTACCGGTCCGGAGGCGTCGGAGGATTTCGTCACGTGGGTTCATTCGTTGTGTTTGTATCGGATGCGGGTATCATCGTCGTTGACTTTTCGGCGTAAATGGTCGGCATGGTGTAGCAGGCGTTGGCGTAGGGGGGCGTCGGTGATGCCAAGGATACGTGCCGCTAACAATGCAGCGTTGCGGGAGGCGTTGATCGCAACGGTAGCGACGGGGATGCCGTTTGGCATCTGGACAATGGATAGGAGCGAATCGATGCCCCCAATGGAATTGGACGATCGCACTGGCACGCCGATTACGGGCAGAGGGGTAAGGCTGGCAGTCATGCCGGGCAGGTGGGCTGCCCCGCCCGCACCCGCAATAATGACACGTAATCCACGTTCTGCTGCAGAACGCGCATAGTCAAACATCTTTTGAGGGGTTCGATGGGCTGAAATGATGCGAACTTCGTAGGGAATACTTAATTCATCAAGGGTTTCTGCTGCCGCACGCATGATGGACCAATCGGATTGGCTCCCCATAATGATCCCTACGGTGGGCTGTTTATGACTGTCCATAGACCTTGACTTTTGATTTGAGATGGCGGGCCCGTTGGAGTGCATCGGCGGGCGTGCGGTCCAGGACTGTAACATGTCCCATTTTGCGATGGGGCTTTGAAATTGTTTTTCCGTAGAGATACACTTGAACGCCCGGCTCTTGCCACAAGATTTCGAGGCCGTCGTATTGGGCGGGTCCAGTGAAGCCGGGAGCACCCAATAAGTTAAACATGGCAGCGGGTTGGCCTTCGCTCACGTTGGCCAGGGGCAATCCCAGTCCCGCCCGCAGATGCTGTTCGAACTGTGATGTGGGAGCAGCTTTTAAGGTATGATGCCCGCTGTTGTGGGGTCGGGGCGCCACTTCATTAACCAGCAAATGGTTATGGGCGTCCACGAACATTTCCACTGCCATGAGCCCGTCCAGTTCGAACGCTTCAGCCACTGCTATTGCC
>CAYVLB010000121.1:0-4375 GCA_964452325.1 uncultured Sphingobacteriales bacterium
GTATAAATCTGCAAGGAGTAGATATCAGAGTCGTTGTACCAATAGGAAGTTGTCCAATTGGGGTCATACCGTCCAACCCTCCCCCATGAACCATTGCCCACCATCGTATCCAATGCCGCACCATCCCAATTATTTTCAATATCCCACCAGATGTAGAATGAAACCTCTACCGGATTCACAAACGAAGAGAAATCAAAGCAAGGGCTTTTAATCCAGCCATATTCATTATTTAGGTAATTGCCGTCGGTATCAGTTACCCATGCCTTGGTTCCTCCTGCGGCACTATTAATAGTGGTGCCATTGGGAGCTCCCCATTCCCAGGAAGTCACATATCCTGCCTGAGATTCTGCAGCCCATCCTCCATTATCCGACTCAAAGTCTTCTACATAAGGGAAGGAAGTAACGGTTGGGAAGTTATTAATGGATATCTCTGATGAGTCATTAGAGGAATCTACATCGGTTGCCATTGATGTCCATACTTGCAAGGAGGACATTCCGATAGGAAATGTGACATTGCACGTAGAGGGGGCAGTAATTTGCAGGGTATCTCCAGCCCATAGGGTGTCAGCAAGGGTATAGGTTTGGGTACAGACAGGGGTTCCATTGTGCTGGATTGTATAGTCAAAGGTACTGCCTGCGATCAAGGTAGCCCCAAAGTTTTTCACAGTAAATACTATAGGTTTTGTGCCGATCGCACATCCACTTTGAGGCGAGTCGACAGTGAAGACTCCAATATCCGGTTGGGCCTCTTGCACAAGGATACTATCAATGGCGATATCGCTTGCATAGGTTATTCCTCTAATGGCCACGAATCGTAATCCAATTTTAGAGGCCCCATTGATAGGAACTGCTCCTGAACGAGGCAACCAGGGGTCGGAGGCTGAAAGTTGCTGCTCGCCGATTAATGAGTCGATGGTATACCATACTCCTGCAGTATCTTGCATCTGCAGATAGAGGCTGCCTGTTCCAGCGCCATACATGTAAGCATAGTAGCGTACACTAAGTGCAGCCAGTGGGCCCAGCGTGCTTACGTCAATGCAAGGCGAAAACAAGATGGCTGAATCGCCCATATTAGAGGCTCCGCTAGCTTCAGTATAAAGGTAATTGGATCCATCATGAGCGGAAGATGGTCCTGTAAGCCCACTGGGAGTGTTGCCGGTCCAGACCCACCATGCGAAAGGATCTGAGTAGGCTGCTGCTCCAGTTCGGTCTGGTACTGTCCGCCACCCTCCATCCAGGCTTCCACTAGCTCCTTGGGGATCATTTTCAAAAGAGGTATGAATAGGCACGGTAGCCAGTAGGGTAAAAGGTGTAGTGAGGGTATCATTCGCTGCATTACCATCGCCAGGCAAGCTGGTCCACACCATCACATTAAACGATCCAGTCGGGACAGCCAGAGACGATTGAGATGATGTGGTTATTGACTGGCCACTGGCAAGGTTGGCAGAAAGAACAATTGTGTCATAATGTATGGTGCCTCCTCCTGCCAATTGCCATGCCCAATATATGGTATCTCCAGACATCAAGGTATCGGATCCGTAATTGGTGATTTGTACGGTTACCGGCACCGATGATGGGGGGCATCCTGGTTGGTAGGCAGGGGATAAAATTGCTGAGATGCCGACGTCTTTGGGAGGTGCTGCGAGGGTAATAACGATGTAGTCTTCGGTTTCTCCTGAGAAAAGGGTGGTACAGGAATCGGATGCAAGCATTGTTCCCAACGAATTTCTGACCCGTACTCGCAATCGGATAGTATCATTTTGCGCGGGATTAATTAAAGGTACCGTAAAGGTTGGATTCCAGGTATTATTTAGTCCATATACTCCCGATGCTGCGACAAAGTCGGAATTATCTCCCCATCCGTCGTCATCCCAATCGGCCCATATTCCAAACACATGTGCCCAATTACCTGAGGCGGTCAGCATAGTTCGAAGGGTAGCTGTATAGGTAGCACCTTTTTGCAGGATGATGGTATCACCTGTATATAGCTGATAGGCAGTACATGAAGCCCTGCGGTGTACATTGGCCAGCGAGAAAGAGTCAATTTCCGCATACTGGCACGAGCTGGTGTGGGTAGGCGTACAATATGTTTGAGCTTGTCCTATTGTAGGAGAGATAAATCCTACCAGGAACATCACCCAACCCATGTAGATTTTTCCTTTTTCCATAGGTTCTTTATTTAGATTTAGTTAGTGCTACATGGCAAGCAAAGGTAATATTTTTTCCACTATTTGCATTCTTCGTAGTAAAACTGGGGGGCTGGTCCTTCAGCGGTTATTTTGATATCCATCATTAATCCCCATTGATGTAGGGTAAGGTAAGCTTCTTTAAGGAAGTCCCACAAGTGATGAGGTGGTCCCCAGATTAATGAAGACAGTGCGGATGCTCGGAATCTAAGTTGGGGATATTTTTCAATCATTTGCCAGAAGCGCATAATGGCTTCATCTTGTTTTTGGGGCTGAGTCAAGGTATAAATACTGACCTGTGCTTTATGAATTGTATGCATAGTATATTGGGTTTTGATCGGTGTTAGGAACGTGTACTTCGACTTCGGGTCGATGGGCAGGTTGACAATATCCGATTTTTTGTGCTCGGTATCCTGAGTCTTGAATAATGCGAATCGCTTCATCGGCTTTTTCAGGAGCAATATAGATTTCAAGACGATGGCCCATATTAAACACCCGATACATTTCTTTCCAGGGGATATTTCCCTCTTGTTGGATCATTTGGAACACTTTGGGGACTGGGAAAAGGTTATCTTTAACGACACGTACTTTTTGTAGGAAATGCATCACTTTTGTTTGGCCTCCGCCGGTGCAATGGATCATGCCGTGGATGTATTTTTTCAAGTGGTGGCTTAGGGGGGCCAACACGGGAAGGTAGGTAGCGGTAGGTGCCAGAAGAAGTTCTGCCACGGTACGGGATCCTGCCGGGGTTTCCAGTGTGTCAGTGAGCAACCGACGCCCTCGATAAGCAGAAGACTTAGGGGTTTCGGGGGCTACGGTTTCGGGGTATTTTTGTCCGTATTCGGCACGCAAGACTGCGTGGCGAGCCAATGTAAGACCATTGCATCCAATCCCACTGTTATAATGAGGGCCATCGGGGCCATCAAAATCGCCTTCGGAAGCAATGCCGATGATGACATCACCCGGCTGGATTCTTACTGCCTTGACAGATTCTGGAGGGGCATCTGCATAGGCGGTAATTCCTACATCGATAGTACGTACAATGTCGCCGACGTCGGCGGTTTCTCCTCCAGCCACTCGGCAAGGGAATCCTTTGTTGGTAAGCCACTGGCAATAGCGCTGATTTTCGGAAATGATGGTTTGAATGACTTCTGCGGGAATGCAATGCTTGTTACGGGCAATATTGGAGGCAATCATGAAGGGTCCCGTAAATCCGGTTACCGCCAGGTCATCAATATTCATCACGATCGCATCCTGGGCTACCCATTGCCATGCCGCGAGCGTACCAGTTTCTTTCCAGTACAGATAGGCAAGTGCGGGTTTAGTCCCTGCCGTGTCGAGATGCAGGGCGTGGGCCCGTCCCTTCTGGAGTATGATCCGAGCAAAAGTGTAGGGAATATCGGAAGGAGGAAGTTGTCGAATGGCTTGATGCACTTCTTTTTTATGGGCAGAAACACCTAATTTTTCATATTCGGACATACTGGACACCGATTTAGGGTTGAATGCACAAAAGTGAAGAAACCTTCTTTAACTGAGAGGATACTTTGCAGTGGGTATCCTGGTCGTCGTAGCTTTGCACGCAACGGAAAAAGAAGTGCTTTGTGGCATGCCGATGTAGTACCGCGGGAGGTAGCGGTTGTTCGTGTAAGGGATTTGTCCGTTCGGCTGATGGCAAGTTAGATACATACAATTGGGTTTCTCCGCTGCTTTACATGGAGGATCCCCCGATTCCGCCAATTGTGGAAGTAAAGTTCAAAGGCACACGTAAGGGCTTCTATCGGAACCTGCCGCAATTACCACTTCGGGAAGGTGAAATGGTTGTAGTGCGCGGAGCCATGGAGGGATGGGACATGGGGACAATCACCCTCACGGGGTTATCGGCGGATCGGGCACGTCAGCTAAGGAAGGTACGTGCTTCCGATATGGGTGAGGTGTTGCGCCTTCCCACGAGCCGGGATCGTGCCTCATATCGGAAAGCCAAGGATCGGGAGCCAGAAATGCTTTTCAAAACCCGTGCAGTCATTCGAAAACGTGGAATGCCAATGAAATTGAGCAGTGTGGAAATGCAGGCTGACAATTCCAAAGGCACTTTTTACTTTACAGCGGAACAACGGATTGACTTTCGGGAGTTGGTCCGAGAGCTGGCTCATATGTTTCGTATCAAGATCGAGATGCGTCACATTGGCGTA
>CAYVLB010000122.1:0-1469 GCA_964452325.1 uncultured Sphingobacteriales bacterium
GTCAACCCACTTTCCGGATGCGTAAAGACAAACTATCGTTCGCACTTTATCGGTTTGTCAACGCCCATATCGATTATGCCCTTCGGGTGCGAGAAGGAAAAGAATATCAGCGGCTTTTCAAGTTACCATACGACCGCCTCCCTTTTTACAAAACCCTTGTCAACAATGGACGGATTCAGGTTAGCCCACAAACGGGTACCCGAAACATCCGAATCATTCTCAAAGATGAGTCCGACAATGCATCGCATCTATCCTTCCAACTTTTCCCCATGTCTAAAGAACAGCAGCAACAGCTTGCCCGGCCCGATACTCCACCTTCCGCACGCATTGCAACATTAGCCCCATCCCGATCTTTCACTTATCGGACAACCGATTTGCAACTCTACGTGCCACCTTACATATTCTATGATACAACTCACCTGACTTTCCAAGTTGACTCGTCCTGCAAGGGATGCTACTCAAAAGTTTACTATATCGGAGATCCAACGATCGCGGTGCATCGTCGCTTCTCCATTCGCATCCGACCCGAACCCTTGCCCGACAGCCTACGCGCCAAAGCCTATATCGCCCGAAAAAATGGCAACAAGCATTGGAGCTATATCGGCAGCACATGGACCCAAGGATTTTTGAAAGCTCGCCCCCGCACAATGGGACCCTTCGCCGTACGCATCGACACAACGCCGCCTTCCATCCGCTTCCTCATTCGAACCCCCGAGGTACGATTTCGTCGAAATAGAATACTGCCTATTCAACTCCGTGATGCACACACCGGTATTGGACACTACCGTGTAGAACTCGACAGTGCCTTCTACTATCCCGCCTATTTCGATGCCAAGCGGGGCATATTGCAAGTCGAATTGGACAGCACAATCATCTCAACGGGACGCCATCGGCTAACGGTGTCGGTTACCGACCGTGTGGGGAATCAACAGCGCAGCACAATTGACGTAGTTAAAATCAAGTAATCGTGAAGCAGTGGCTAAAAATAGTTGGAGGACTTCTGATGGGGATTATTCCCATGCGAAGTTACGCACAGGAATATGTAGTGTCGGGATTTATCACGGATGCGGAAAGTGGAGAACCCCTCATTGGGGCTGCTATCTACGATACGCTGAGCATGCAAGGAGCCATTGCCAACAAATATGGATTTTATAGCTTAAAATTACCGGCGGGGCAAAGGGTACTCCGCGTCTCGTATGTGGGCTATGAGCCCCAACTACGCACCATTCACCTTACCGCCAATCTACGATGGGACGTTCACCTCACAGGGACTTTTCGCCTCAAAGAGGTCAAGGTCGTAGCCCGAAAAGAGCGGCCAATCGAAAAAATCCAAATGAGCACACACACAGTGGTGCCCGAACAATTAAAAAAAGCCCCCACCCTCTTGGGAGAACGGGACCCATTACGGGTGGTTCAACTGCTCCCTGGCGTCCACATGGGATCCGAAGCGTCCGCAGGATACCACGTGG
>CAYVLB010000122.1:1479-4120 GCA_964452325.1 uncultured Sphingobacteriales bacterium
AGCCCCGATCAAAATTTGATCTTACTTGACGGGGTTACTGTTTACAACGCCAACCATCTATTCGGCATGTTCTCGGTATTCAACGGAGACGCCATTCAACATATGGAACTTATCAAAGGAGGATTTCCAGCCCGATACGGAGGACGTATCAGTTCGGTGCTCGACCTCCGAATGAAAGAAGGCAATACCCGATATTTTCGGGGTGATGCTTCGATCGGACTTATTTCGTCTCGACTACTACTCGAAGGACCCATCCAAAAAAACACCACCGCATTCATGATCTCCGGGCGACGCACCTATATCGACCTGCTATTGCGGCCTCTGATGATGCTAGCCCAGCAAGGAAACCCTAATGAAAAAGGAATCGCTGGATACTTCTTTACAGACTGGAACTTGAAACTGCACCATCGAATCTCCCGTCACGACCGATTATTCCTCAGTGCATACTACGGTAACGACAAAGCCCACTTCAGATATCGGGCCCGCTATCCCAACGAACGGGAAGACTTCAAAGGATACCTCCAATGGGGAAATATTACCCAATCATTACGTTGGAACCACATATGGCGTGATGACCTTTTTTCCAATCTGACGTTGGTATTGACCCGATATCGATTTAACGTGGGAGCAGCCGTTGAGCAAATACGAACCGCCATACCCTTTGATACATTCAGTGCCAGTTATAACTTCATATCTCAAATCAAAGATATGGGGGGAGGCTACCATCTTGAGTATTATGCTTCTGCCCACCACACTTTCCGGGGAGGTATCGGTTACATTTACCACCACTTTCGACCGGGAATCAATATCATCCGCGCCCACATTAGCAATGTCCCTTCGTTTGATACCACCTTTGGCAATCAAGACATACCAGCCCACGAGTGGTTCGCCTACCTCGAAGACGAATTCAAAATCGGCAATCGGTTTCAAGGAAATATTGGCATCCGAAGTACGCTATTCAAAGTGGCACAAAGGGGGAGCCCTACACTCGAACCGCGCCTGGCCTGCCGATATGTGATCAACGAAAACATAGTGGCCAAAGTATCGTACGCCCGAATGGCTCAATTCATCCATCTACTCACCAATCCCACCATCAGCATGCCCACCGACATGTGGGTCCCCGCAACCGATCAAGTCCCGGGACAGCGTGGCAACCAGTGGGCCGCCGGTATCGCATATGCGCTGGGACCAATTGACCTTACGCTGGAAGGATACTATAAAACAATGCAGAATGTGATTGCATATCGGGACGGAGCATCCTTTGTGGGGGGAACAACCAACTGGGAGTCGTTGGTCGTCTCAGGAAAAGGACAAGCATATGGCGGGGAAATCATGGCCAAGAAAGACGAAGGCCGTTGGAACGGTTGGATAAGCTACACCTTGGCATGGTCGTGGCGGCAATATGAGGAAATCAACTTCGGAAAACCCTTCCCATACAAATACGACCGCCGTCACAACGCCTCGATCGTAGCCAATTACCGATTGATAGAAAAAACATCCAAAGCAAGTCGGAACACCGTGGAAATAGGAACAACTTGGACCTATATGTCGGGGCACTGGGTAACCCTACCCGAAGCCATTTATCCTACCCTTCCCATCGAAGCAATACCCTTTGATGTCCTGTGGCCCTATCTGCTCGAACGACCCTACGTACCAAACCGAAACAACTTTCGCCTCCCTGATTATCATCGATTAGATATTGCCATCCACTTCACACGGCAATGGGGTCCATGGAAACG
This sequence comes from uncultured Sphingobacteriales bacterium, assembly GCA_964452325.1. Lineage (GTDB taxonomy): Bacteria > Bacteroidota > Bacteroidia > JAADEI01 > JALVCQ01 > JALVCQ01. Next base: position 3,219 of record CAYVLB010000122.1, read on the forward strand.
AACCTGGAGCATCGGTGCATATAATGTGTACAATCGCTTCAACCCATTCTTCCTATACATCACCAGCGAATATTCCGACATAGGTATCGAAGAACGCGTATTGAAACAAGTAAGCCTCTATCCTTTTCTGCCCATGATTAATCTTTCCATTTCCTACCGATGATAGCCCGAATCGTATCATGCGGAATTGGATGGATTAGCCTGGGGGGACTTTATGCTCAGCTATTTCAAGGCATTGCCTATGGAGGCATTGTGGGCGCTCAAGTGGCCGGCGATGGTATGGCCGGATTCCACAAAGGTGGTATAATGGGGGGATTTGCTATCATACGCCCGATTCCCAAGGAATGGACGCTTCGATGGGGATTGGAAGTCTTTCAGCGGGGAAGTGCCCGAAGTGTCAAAGACGCCCTAGAAGGTAAAGGACGGTGGGAACGAATGCGAGTAACCTACCTCGAAACCCCCATCACCCTTTTACTCCAAATCCCCAATCAACCCTGGCGAGTGGGAGGAGTCCTCTCGTTAGCCATCCGATGGGAAGGACAAATGGTCAATACCTTTGGTGCCATCGAACCGGTCGACTTCTTGAGACGCACCGACGTAAACGGCCGAATAACAATCGAATACCACCATCCTCGGGGCATTGTTGGGTTTTTTCAAACCGGCCAATCGCTCATCGGAATCGGAAAACAATGGGCACGCCCCATCATACTATCAGCCTACCCCGGACTCCTACATATCTTCATTGCCGCAGGAATAGGATACGCATGGAATTCATAAAACGAATTTACAGCAAACTATTATATTTGCATGCCAGACAAAGGCCCCTCGGCCAAAGGCAACTAACACTTAAAAAAATAAAAGCCATGAAAAAGAAATTCATCCTAATCGCTGCCATCGCATGG
>CAYVLB010000123.1:0-3642 GCA_964452325.1 uncultured Sphingobacteriales bacterium
CTCGCTCCGGTTGTGAATGGCTTTCAGATTGCTATTTTTGACGGAGCATTCACAGCAAACATTTGAGAGATGCCGCCGCCTACATAGTTGTGAATGGCTTTCAGATTGCTATTTTTGACGGAGCATTCACAGCAGGATGGGCCGGAAGCCCGACCTGCTGTGGGTTTCCGTCGATTTAGGGCGTGTAAAAATTAGATGTTTTTGTCAGAAGAATTCGAGTTGTTGAACGGGTTTTTGGGTTTCTACCCGTTGGGTACCATGGTAAATTTCAATCATTCCAAATTGCTTATCGGTAATGCGTAAGATGCCAACTTTCCCTTTTCGGGGGAGGGCTTTGCGTACGCGCTGTATATGCGTTTCTGCATTTTCTCGGCTGGTGCAGTATCGTAGATAAGAAGAGAATTGAAACATGGCAAACCCTGCTTTTAGCAGGGACTTCCGGAATTTAGCTGCTTCCTGCCGGTCTCGCTTTGTTTCTGTGGGCAAATCGTACAACACGAGAATCCACATAGTGCGATATTGACTGACCCGCCTGAACATTCCACGGTGGCGGGGAGGATGTTTTTTTCGTGAAGGGTTCATGGATCGAAGGTAGGATATAAAATTTTGCGTGATGCTCCTGCATAGCAAGCAGCCAACGAATGGGTGGTTCGGCTCATGGCCACCATCAGAGGGCTGCGTTTATTGCCGATCCATACATCGGTAGTTGCCACACGGACCAGTTGGGCCTTCAGGTGGGGGGTCAAGGGGTCCAATTCACTCTCAGTTTCGGTAATTTCCAATACTAACCGGTCGACAAACGGTCGATAGGGCTCCATGATATCATCGGCCAGACAATAAGCATTATACTTACTTCGATGGTGAAAGCCGATGACGGGCAGCAAGCCGCTTCCCACCAATGCGCGGGCTGCAATTGCCCTTAATACGGCATATCCGTAGTTGAGTAGGTTGTTAGGCGGCGGTCCCCATCGATCCCGAACGAAATCGGGGATGGCTGGGAAAAGATGTTTCCAATAGTGAACAGCCGCCTGGGCTTCGCAATTGGTACGATCTCCGCTGGTCACTTTTCGAGCCAGGCGGGTAAGGATACCCACGGGGCGGCTATAGCGGTCGAGCAGACGGGCCTGATTGTTAATCTTGGCCTCGACGGTTTGCTTCCATAAGTTTTTCTTAAGCGGCAGGGATGCTTCTATTTGCTGACGGATGCGCTCACTTTGGGCTGAATGTCCTTCCAGGGGCATAATCATCCCCAACGGGTGGTGGCGGCTATCGCAATGAATTACTGCTACATTATGTTGAATGAGCTTTCCCAGCAATCGGTGCGTAATGGTAATTTGTGGATGTTCTAGGATAATAATACCGATATCTTCGATTGGAACGGTTCGCTCCGGCTGGTCATAGCGAATGCGCCCCTTTGAGGTAGGCGACCCTTTTTGGTGGGGATACACCACCACCAGCTGTTCATCTCGGGTGCGCAAATAGGCAGGACGTGAAAAAAACAGGGTCCGGCGTAACATCACTTTCGCAATAATTCAATATTCACCCACGTGTACGATCCGTCCCGTATGATCCAAGCGTACTTTGACAATTCCACGCAAACGATCCAGAGATGTAATACGATGGAAAAAGTGGTCCTTTATATTCCTATCACTGGATTGGGCAACCTTTGTTCGCCAGTGATGGTTAAACCAATAATCTCTAGAGGAGATTTGCTGTACTCGAAACAGATAAGGGGCAATTTGGGCATAGTGGTTGGGGTTCATAAGGTCTTCTGGTGTCCATTCCGTAGGCTGGAAGGATCCATCAGGCGAAGGGAACAGAAACATTTCATTTTGCTTGATGGTAAAGAGGAATTCCCATCCTTTCGCTGCGTTGTAGGTGGTGTTGACGATCGGTTCGCCATTCATCTTTCGGCGCACGGCTTCCATAAAAGATACCACCTGTTCGTGCCATTGGCCATCGGGATCTTCATAAATAGCTACGTGATGATTGTTGCCTAGATTCACGAAATCGACGGGCAATGGGCGTCCCTCGGCATCGGTAATTATTTCGTTGCGGTGGTTTTTTCGTTGATGGAGCGGATAGGCTTTTCGCACACCCGCAGTAATCCGTACACGCTTAATAGAGATGCCGGCTTTTTCATTAAACCATATGGGATTCCGATCGATATTGGTAAAGGCCTCTTTAGGATTCCCGTTATATTCCTCGATCCGACGCATCAATATGTCGCGTGTAGTGGGAGATACCACTTTCTGTATTTTTTTGATGGCATCCTTCGGGCTGCTACTTCCCAGCCATGCCGACACCTCTTTTCGCACGGTATAGTTGTCGTGTGGTATCCGCACCTTTACTCGATCTCCAATGGGTATTTGTTGGATCGGATCAATATAGATGGGATTCCTTGCGGGGGTATTCCGTCCGGCAAATGCTTTACGGGGATCATTATCATATTGCTGGAGCCGCTGGAGCAGGACCGCCCGAATGCGAGGGTCGACCACATGCTGCTGGATAAATTCAGCATCGAAAGTCTTATCAATTTTCTTTTCAATGATTTGCATGGGGCGATCCCCGTAAATGGTTTCGTTATGTAGCTGTCCGCGGGGGGTAAGGGTGTGCTGGATAATGTATGCTTTCTTTCCGATGATCTGGGCTCGAGGATGCCCCCTTCGCACGCGTATAAGATTCTTTCGAGGAGTGACCACTTTATTACGGGTCTTATAGGAGACCAAGATTCCTTCCAGGATTTGCTTTACGTGGTTGCGGAAACCCGATGGTATGGGCGGACGAAACCTTCGGCCTTTGCCAGGTTCAGTAGTAGTGAACTTCTGCTGCAGGTTGCGAATCACAATGTGGTGGGGATGATCTTCATCTCTTGATGCATTAATATGATTCAAGTATTGAACAATTCCTTTTTTCGTGAAAGCTACGATAATGGCATCGAGGGCATGATGGCGCTGATCTTCTCGTTTACTCCATTCTTTAATGCGTCGAATAATGCGTTGATCTTTATCTCGTTCTTCATAGGTGAGTCCAAGTTGTTGGAAACGGGGCCAGTTGATTTCTTCAATGAGGTTTTCGAGCCCCCAGTCGGATCGCAACCGGGCAGTGATAGATCCCACGGTGGGAGTAATGGTTCGGGTGATGGCCGAAAGAATTTCATAGGCTTTTTTGGCAATATACTGGGTGTTGCGAAGGTCTCGTTCGATAAATCCATCTGGGATTTCGGAGGCTGTCATCAGCAATCGTTCATACTTCGCCCGTGAGATTTTCTTTCTCTTATACAAATCCTCTACGATGCTTTTATATTGGGCATATTCTTCGGAGTTTTCTCCGTAGTGGTCACGTATGGCTTCGATGGCAGTGCGGTTGCCTTTCCACTCATTAAACTTGCGGGTGGTAAGTGTCTTGTTGGCCAGTGAGTCGTCAAACAACAAAGAACGGGGAATGATGTGGTCTACGTCATAATTGCGGCTAAATACATCTTCTCGCGGTATATAGTGGTTTACAGGATACAACAGCTTGAAGCCAGTGGCTTCTAGTTCCTTGTATAGCTTATACCGAATAATATCGTTACGCGAAATGCGCGCTCCGTGCGAAAAAGGATAGATTTTCTTGAGTTCCTGGACAATTTTTTCGTTTTCG
>CAYVLB010000123.1:3652-4009 GCA_964452325.1 uncultured Sphingobacteriales bacterium
GCGGGCTTTGTAAATGGCTTGAGTGGTTCTTCTTCGTTCTTCGGCACTTTGCTTGAGTTCCCTTGCCAGTTCGATGCGTATTTCATCGGGATGACCGTATCGTTCGATGAGCAAGTTGACCAGATTGATCATCTGGTTTAGTATTTTTTCGACCACAGGATTACGAAGCGAGTTGCGCGGGATGGGCTTGAGGCGTCGGGCAAGGGGGCGTTCTTGATTTTCCTCTCGGGTGATCCACAGCGAATGTCGATATCCTGCTTTTTGGGCAGCTTGTTCATAAGGCTCCCCTTCCATCAGGTAAGGTAGCATCCGTCGCATGGCTTTAGCACTCAGGGAAGCGTATTGATCATCTGGGAA
>CAYVLB010000124.1:0-3996 GCA_964452325.1 uncultured Sphingobacteriales bacterium
AGAAAGCCATCTCAAAGTAAATTTGCACAAATGCGTTTTGCATGAGTAAACGGCAAAAGCCTCGCACCCCAAAAACAAAAGGCAACATCTCTTCAAACCATCGGAAATCTGTCAAGAGTGGAATTCACGTCAATGAAAAGGGAGAGTTTGTAGTGCCCAAAGCAACGCAAGAAAAAATTGCGCAATCGTTACAAAAACAAACGGCACATCCATCGGAAACGGATTCCACTGGTGGATTGTCCCATTCAGATAGTTCGGATCTGAAAAGTTCCGATGTTTCGGATAGCGTGGATGAACCGCCTTTCCCTGAAGATCTTCGATATCTCCCTAACACCTTTCTCTTTGAAAGCAGAAATGAATGAGACCCACACATCGCCCCATTCGCGTGCTTATTGGCAAGGTCGGATTGGATGGACACGACCGCGGAGCACGTATCATTGCCACCGCCCTCAAAGATGCCGGCATGGAAGTTATATATACTGGCCTACGTCAGACGCCTGAAACTGTGGTTAATATTGCCCTTCAAGAAGACGTCGATGTGATAGGGATCAGTATTCTATCTGGAGCTCACATGACCATCTTTCCACGAATCCTCGCGCTGATAAAATCTCATGGAATGGATGATGTTATCCTGATGGGCGGCGGTATTATCCCCGAAAAGGACGCTCAAGATCTTGAAAAAATGGGGGTAGACAAGATCTTTCAACCCGGAACGCCCGTTTCCGAAATCATCGAGTTTATACAAGAAGCAGTACGGAAGCGTCGGCAAGCCATTGACTAAAAACTATCTATTCCCTTTTACTTGGGCATAATACCTTACCACTTCTGGGATCATCAGATCCACATCTCCTGCTCCCAATGTAATAAGCACCTGGGGAGGACGTTGCGTTAGCCGGCGGAACAGTTCTCTTTTCGAAATCACTTCACAGGGAAAATTTGTTGGCATTTGATGAGCGATCAGTTCAGATACAACCCCTGGAATGGGGGTTTCACGGGCTGGATAAATAGGCAAGATCCACACTTCATCTGCTTTGGTCAATGCTTGTGCAAAATCAGAAGCAAAATCACGGGTCCGAGAATACAGGTGAGGATGAAACACCGCCACAATTTTCCGATGTGGGTAAATGCTACGCATGGCCGACAAGGCTGCTTCGATCTCCGCCGGAAGATGGGCATAGTCATCGATCCACTCGAAGGGCACCCCTTCGATACGTGAAAACCGACGCCACACCCCCCGATAGTTCTCAATGGCCTTGATCAGTCGATGACTATCTTCTACATTCAACATCTGATCCAGTATTGCCACGGCACCGGTAAGATTCTGGGCATTGTAGTTCCCCGGAAGGGGCATCCGTGTAGTGAACCACAATTTCTGACCACGATCAATAGCCAACACATTCGGAGCCATCCACCGATACGAATAGTCCCATCCATTTCCCTTTCCGAAGGTAATATGTGCAGGCTTGGGAATGTGACCGAGTTCTGATATGGTGTGTTCAGCCAATGCCACTACTTTCTCGGTCGCAGATGCAAACGACTCAAACGCCGCACGAAATGCAGCAGGCGTCCCATAAATGTCGAGATGATCAGGATCCAACGAATTGATCACCGCCCACCGATGGCGAATCTTGAGAAAGGTCCGATCGTATTCATCGGCCTCCACCACAAAAAATCGGGGTTCCACACCCATCGGGGGAAGGATAATATTCCGCCTGTAGTTATTCATAATGCCTCCCACCAATGCCAAAATCGGTATTTCCAGCCGGTCTAACAAGTAACCAAGCCATGCCGACGTTGACGTCTTCCCGTGAGTTCCAGCAATTCCCACAGTAGGATAGCGACTCGACAGCCATCCCAATACATCGGACCGTTTAACCATACGAAAGCCGTGCTCCTGGAAAAATTGCCACTGCGGATGAGACGGAGGAATGGCCGGTGTGTAAACTATCAACGTAGTGGCAGGATTCAAAAAACGGGAAGGAATGGCATCGGGCCCTTCAGAGTAGGTAACAAAAATGCCCTCGCGCTGCAAATCACTCGTCAAAGGCGTGTAGGTACGATCATAACCACCCACCCGACGCCCCTCCCACTGAAAATACCGCGCAACCGCACTCATTCCTATCCCACCAATACCCAATAAATACACATGTGGATATTGCTGCCTATCTAGATCCATTGCATCGCAAAATAAGTATTCGTCTTGATAAATACAGCAAACCCAGCAGAAACATGTGTTATTTTCGTCCACTGTGATTTGACCACTATAATGCACATGAAATACGTTGCACCAGTGCTGTTCGGGCTCTTTAGTGTACAACAACTTGGGGCACAGCCCTTTACTGACTACCAACCGATTCACCCGAATTCCGATGTGCGTGAGCATACCGTCGACTTTGAACATATGGACCTGACCGTTCGTCTTTATCCCCAACGCGGCGAAGTAGAAGGTACCGTCGAATATCGCTTTCGGCCATTGCGAACACCCACTCGCACGCTACGACTGGATGCGCCTGCCATTACCATTTTGGATGTTGTTGTAGATGGACGTCCTGCGCTATACGATCAAGACCCTCAAGGAATCACCATTCACTTGCATTCACCATCCGCTCCCCCTGCTTCGCACTACCTTCGCATCCACTACAAGGCACATCCCAAGAAAGGAATTTATTTCATTGGATGGAATGATAGTAGTGGGCGGCGACGGCGATTGGTATGGACCCAAGGTCAAGGCATCGATAACCGCTACTGGTTCCCAGCCTACGACTCGCCCAACGACAAGCTCACCACTGAACTGAAAATTTACTTTCCTACTGGATTCGAAGTGCTTTCTAACGGACAATTGATTCGGCGCAAGCGCATTAGCAATGACACAATGTTATGGCACTACCGAATGGATCATCCCCACGCCACCTATCTGGTGATGATAGGTGCAGGGCCTTACCGTATCCGCCGTCAAAAAGTCAATTCCGACCTCACGCTTCAGTTATACTATTACGCTGACCTGCCTCAAACTGCCGAGCCCACCTACCGATACAGTGCTGACCACCTCATCCATCTATCAAAACGACTGGGAGTGCCTTACCCCTGGGGAACCACCTATTCGCAAATTCCTGTAGAGGATTTTCTGTACGGAGCAATGGAAAATACCATGGCGACAGTCTTCACTGACTATTACTTGGTAGATGAACGGGCTGCTCTCGACCATCCTTATTGGGAAGTGGACGCCCACGAACTAACCCATCAATGGTTTGGCAACTACATCACTATTCTTAGCAATCACCACATGTGGCTCCACGAGAGTTTCGCCACATACTACGCCCGCTGGTTGATGGGACAGGTATTGGGCAAGGAAGCCGAACTCGAATCACGGTATCGCGCCCAACAAAACGCCATCCGAGCAGACCAACGCAATTCATATCCCATCATTCATCCCCAAGGAGGTTCTGCCCGGATATACAGCAAGGGGTCGTGTGTGCTGGATATGTTGCAATACTACGTGGGACCAACCAACTACGACCACGTTGTCACCCACTACCTCCGCAAGCACGCATGGAGCAATGTGACCACCGACGATTTCCAACGGGCTTTTTCCGAAGTATTGGGCCGGAATGTAGATACTTTTTTTCGGGAATGGCTTTACAAAGGGGGCCACCCCCAATATCGTGTACGTAAACATCTATATCACCGCAATGACACACCTTTCGTGATTATGGAAATTTCACAAACCCAATCCATCTCGCCCCTCACCACCTACTTTAGCCTGCCGGTCGAGGTGGCCATTTATTTGGACAACGACTCAATCATTCAACACCGGCTCCACCTCAAGCCCCAAGCCCTTAATGTCTTTCATATAGCTCTTCCCCTCCACACGCATCCCCGCCTAGTTATGTTTGACCCCGATGAGGTCATTCTCAAAGAGCTAGACTTCGAGAAGCCAATTGAAGAATGGTATTATCAAGCGCGCCATGCTAGATCGCTCTTGAAACGACGGGCAGC
>CAYVLB010000125.1:0-3983 GCA_964452325.1 uncultured Sphingobacteriales bacterium
TCATCTGACAAAAGATCGTGAACGTTCGAAAGATTTAGTTCAGGAGACGCTGATGCGTGCCTATGCGCACATTCACAACTACACGCCGGGCACGAACCCGAAAGCGTGGTTGCTACGGATCCTCAAGAACGCGTTTATCAACGAATATCGGAAGCAGGGGCGTCGTCCGCAGCATGTTTCTTTCGAATCTTACCATACTGGCGAAGAAGGGCGCTTGATTAGCCCTATTACAGATATGCGAGAGGAGATTTTTGATACTGCCCTCAGTGGCGAAGTAGCTCGGGCATTTAATAGCCTTCCTTCAGGATATCGGCTGATTATCTATTTGGCAGATGTGATGGAGTTGAAATACGAAGAAATTGCGGGCATATTAGAAATTCCTGTGGGTACGGTGCGGTCACGCCTTCATCGAGCACGCCGCACTCTTCGCAAAGCCTTGATCGATTACGCGCGATCGATTGGGTACATGGTCGATGAAGAGCCGTCTGAATCGGCAGATGCCAAATGAACAAACGATGGCTGAAAACCATTTGGAGGCGTTGATAAGTGGCTGGAAAGATTCTCTAAAAAACTCAGAGCCATGGACGATAAGGTGAAAAATGGGCACATATCGTGTACGGAAGCCCGAGAGCTGATTGAAAAATCCTTTTACGATTCGCTTACACAAGATGAGCGGCAAGTCCTAGACTCTCACCTGTCCGGGTGTGTAGATTGTAAAATTTGGGAGGGGCTTGAGCAAATGACGCGTAGGGCGGTCAAATTATGTTTCCCTCCGGTTGAGATGCCCCGAGATTTCCGAGAGTCTTCTTTCTTTCTCAAACTTTAAGGGGGCATTGCTTGAGTAATGTTAAGCTTCCATCGGCTCCCAATCAGGTGCGCCAGATAGCTCGGCTTGTGAGCCGGGTTGAGGATGGGGACGTTGCGGTATTGCGGGCATTAGCTTCGCTCAAGACGTTGCCTGCCATCCCTGTTTGGGGTATCACGGGTCCTCCTGGGGCAGGAAAGAGTACGTTGGTAGATCAGCTGATAGGGTTGCTCACGTGCCAAGGTAAATATGTGGCGGTGATCGCAGTTGATCCTTCCAGCCCTTTTAGCGGGGGGGCGATCCTTGGAGACCGCATCCGGATGCAGCGACATGCTACCAATTCGCGGGTGTTTATACGTTCGATGGCTACGCGTGGCCATATGGGAGGGCTTGCCCTCCATACATGGGAAGTGGTAGCCTTGCTTCGGCAGGCGCGATTCGATTATATTTTGGTGGAAACAGTGGGTGTGGGGCAATCGGAAGTGGATATAATGGGGATAGCCGACGTGACTGCTGTGGTGCTGGTCCCTGAAAGTGGTGATGAGATTCAACACCTTAAGGCAGGCGTGATGGAAATAGCAGATTTATTGGTGGTCAATAAAGCAGATCGCCCCGGAGTGGATGAATTTATCCGGCGCCTCCAGCAGGTGGTCTCAGAACAGCGAATTCCCATTGTTCCCACCCAAGCCATGAACGGGAAGGGAATTGAAAAGTTAATGGAGACCTTCCAAAAAAGGTTTCAACAGCAGCAACAACGTTCCATCCCACTCCTTCGGCATGCCCGACAAGCCTATCAACTCATCCTATCCTATCGAATGCGTGATGTTTCTATCATGGACTTGCAGGAGCACCTCAGTGAGTTGAACGCTGCTGGGCACCCCACCTTGAATTTGCTATTTGCAGTTCGGAAGTGGTTGTTCCCCGATACCTATACTACCACTTCCTCCTCGCTGACGTCTTCCGAGGTTGATACAAAATCCAAAACGATGCCTTTCCGTAAATAGGTGGGAGAGGCATATTGGTTCCAATCGACGGCATGGGCGAAGTTGGGGTCGGATGTACCGGCACCGTCAGTAGCGTTACCAATTTGTGAGCCTTGCTGCTGAAGATATTGGACCAATTTTTCAGGGTCGAGGTAAATCTCTTGATTATAGGGAAACCCGGTGGCTAAGACCGTCACTCGAATTTGATTGCCTAAGGAGGGGTCGTAACCATATCCCCAGATCACCTCGCCTACCGCATCAATCTGAAGGGTATTGAGCGAGGGTTCGTTGCTTTCCGATCCGTATGTAACGTAGACCATATAGTAGCTGGCTTTCTCTACTTCGTCTTCCAGTAGGAAAGGCGACTCGAGGGCCTTTTTGATAACTTCCTGGAGGTTAGCGAGTTGGTGCACCTTCACTTGCCCCATTGCAATGGGTCCTTTGCGTTGCACCAAAATAGTTCGAATATCGTTGATATCCACATTAACCGTGCCATTTGAACGGATCACGTAGACAATACTCTCCACTGCTTGGGCCAACAACGAATCGGTCAGCTTAAATCCTTTTGAGATGGGGGTTTCTCCGTATTTTTGACGAAGCCGTTCATTATCAATAATGAGCACGGAGTTGGCATATCCAAATAGTTCCACCATTCCTTCGGCGGCGCGCATCAATCGCTCTTGTCCTTCGGCACGGAAAGGCAAACTCACTACCGCAATTGCTGGAATTTGCAATTCTTTGGCAATACGGGCTATGATTGGTGCGCCACCTGTTCCTGTTCCACCTCCCATCCCTGCCGCTATGAATAGTAATTTGGCCCCTTGGATAAATTGACGAAACTGATCGATGTGTTTCTCGGCGGCTTGACGTCCTATTTGGGGATTGGCTCCTGCTCCGTGATTCCCCATCACCACTTGATTTGGCACCAGGGAGCTATCCAACGATTGGGGATCTAAGTTCGCCACCAAATAATCCACTTCCGCCAACATTTTCTTCTCATTGGCGGCTTGGCACAGATAATATATGGCATTACATCCAGCCCCCCCGATGCCCACTACTCGAATTTCATGTTTAGTGGTAATGTGCCCGGGTTCTCCTCCCACAATCATGGATCAAGCTGTTTTTTGCCCTAAAATGTGTCCTTCAATCCATTGAAGGATGCGTTGAAAAAGGGAATTCTCGCCTAAAAGCAAATTTCTGACTTTGCCAATGAATGATGCCTCTTTTTCCTTGTGGGGCTCCACTTGGGATTCTTTGGATGAGGACGTGGGGGAAGGAGTGGTCGGGGCATCAAAGAATGTAAGTTTTGTCTTTTGGAATGCACCGGCAATGAGTGCCCATCCTTCTAAGGGTATGGTCTCTTGTGGAAAGTGAGACTTCAACGAAGGGGGAATGGAAAGTAAGCGGACGTTATTGCGTTTTAACACGTTTTGGGTCAACGACACAATATTGGGTAGGTGAGCCAGCCCGCCGGTGAGAAAAATACCGTAAGGAAGTAAAGTTCCTGAAGCATGATCCAACCCTTTTTTCAGCCAACCCAATATTTCTTCTAAACGCGCTTCGATTACCTGACTCAGGCCGATTGCCGATACTTGCCTTGCAAGCGTTGGATCGTCCCGATCACGAACCTTATATACTTTCGGACTGGCCACTTGTTCAGCGCTTCCTCGGTGCACCATCAAGTGGTATGCGACTTTCTCGGGGAGGGAAAAGGCAGCTTTAATATCCATTACAATATGACGGGATCCGAGGGGTATGGCTTGCACGTATATTGGATATCCCCGATAGAATATGTGGATGTGGGAAGTGTGGTAACCCAGGTCGATCACAGCTGCTCCTTCGTCACGTGCATCTTCAGTGAGGAGGGCAACCAGTACCTCAGAGGAGGGGATTAAGTGATAGCTCACACCTGTCTGACGAAGGGCTTCGGAATAGCGCTGATGGTCATTTCGGGAAATGAAAATTCCCATAAACTCCCCTTCCAATTGTTGGCCCCAGATTCCTTGGGGGGTTCGTTCTTCTAACTGACCATCGATGTAATAGCGTTGGGGGTAGGTTGCCAGCAAGTGAAAATTGGACGTCTCTTTGTGTAAAGCCGCCTTGGCACGTTGAGTCAGTTGGTAGATTTCATCATCACCGATCGGCCCCGAGGTGTGTCCGGCTTCGACGGGGGCAGGACGCACAAAACCAACTCG
>CAYVLB010000126.1:0-3949 GCA_964452325.1 uncultured Sphingobacteriales bacterium
AAGAGTTGTTGCATCGCCTTCGAAACCCGGCATCCGAACGCATGGCTTTCCGAGAGCTGGTGAAACGTTATCAACAACGCTTGTACTGGGCCATTCGGCGCCTGGTATATGTTCACGAAGATGCCGATGACATTCTTCAAGAGACCTTCATTCGTGTCTGGAAGGGGCTTCCATCGTTTAATGCTCAGTCGTCACTTTATACTTGGATGTATCGGATTGCCATCAACGAGGCCCTTGCTTTTTTACGCAAACAGAAATGGAAAAATATATTCCAGCTTAGGGACCCTCAGGAGATACTCCAACAGCGGTTGCAGGCATCGATCCATGAGGGTGCAGACGAAATACTGATTCAATTGCATGAAGCCATATCGACGTTGCCGCCACAACAGCGCGCTGTTTTTAATTTGCGCTACTTCGAGCATATGCCCTTTAAGCAAATTGCAGAGGTAATGGGTAGAACCGAATCGACGGTGAAGGTGCACTACCACCTGGCCCGGAAAAAAATTGAGGAATTCCTGAAAACGCATTAAACCGTGGTTGAATAAATGCTTCCAATACAATGAATCAAAAAACTTCACGGATGAAATCGTTGGACGACCGACGGCTGTTTGATGCCCCCCCGGCTGATTATTTTGACACGCTGCCAGATCAGGTAATGCACCGTTTGGAGCCTCGGCGATCAGTCACGAAATGGCGAGAAGGACGGCGGATGAAACGACAATGGGTGCCCGCAATAGTAGCCTCCTTTTTGCTAGGAGGAATTGTTTGGTGGTGGAATGCACATCGGATAGAGCATTCCGATATCGACGATAGCTTGCGCAAATGGACCCTGGAAGATGAAATGCTCTATAACTGGAATGATGAATATATGCTCTGGGACGAAGCCATTCAAAGTAATCACGATAAAATCATGCCATGATGAAGCGCATGTATTGGATGTTGCTTATCTGGATCATCGGGACCGGTTCGGCCATAAGGGCGCAGAATTTGCCATCCTACCGGAAGATGAGTGCGCATAAGAAGGTAATGTTTAAGCGGATTATGGATTTAGACGAGCGCCAAATGGAGAAATTCTGGCCAATTTACGAAGAGATGGATCGTAACCTTCGAAAGTTAGCAGTCGAAAAAAAGAAAATCATTCTGGATATTCGACAGAACATGCAAACAAAAGGAAAAGAAGCCGAACTGGAACGCCTTTTGGATCGATACATGGCAATAGAGAAAGAACGAGTCGAAATTAAGGAACGATATTATCAGAAATTTAAAGAGATATTGCCCATTCGTACAGTAGTGCGGATTCCGCTGGCTGAGCGTCAATTTCGAAAACGTATGGTGGATCGGCTCAGGCAACGACGCAGAGAACCCCTCCGTCAGATGCAACGGCATCCGACAGCCCCTCGATAAGGGAAATCGTTCGAGTATTGCATTGATGGATTGGATTCATGAACAAGCCGGGCATTCCGTAGTAACACATTCGGAATGCCCGGCTTTCAGGTTATGAAGGGGTGATTAAAGATTAGTAACGATACCAATCGGGTTTATAGGGCCCATCAACTGGAACACCGATATATTGGGCTTGTTCAGGGGTGAGCCGGGTAAGCTGGGCACCCAAGCGATCCAAATGAAGGCGGGCTACTTCTTCGTCCAGTTGCTTGGGCAATACGTATACCTTGCCAGCCGCATACCGTTCCGGGTGCTGCCATAACTCAATCTGGGCAAGCGTTTGATTGGTGAACGAACAGGACATCACAAAGCTGGGGTGGCCATTGGCACATCCCAGGTTGACCAAACGGCCCTCGGCCAGCAAAATAATTTTTTTCCCGTCGGGAAAAATGACATGATCGACCTGGGGTTTGATGTTTTCCCATTGATATTGTCGTAAGCTGGCTACATCAATTTCATTATCGAAGTGTCCAATGTTACACACGATTGCCTCGTCCTTCATGCGCAACATATGGTCATGGCGAATGACGTCTTTATTGCCGGTGGCTGTAACAAAGATGTCTGCTTGCTCAATGATACCGGGCTGTTCCAGGTTAACCACACGGTATCCTTCCATCAGGGCCTGGAGGGCACAGATGGGATCGATTTCGGTAATCCAGACGGTCGCACCCATTCCACGGAGGGCTTGGGCAGAGCCTTTGCCGACCTCACCATATCCGCATACAATGGCAACTTTGCCTGCAATCATCGAGTTAGTTGCCCGTTTGATGCCATCGATGAGCGATTCGCGGCACCCGTAGATATTATCGAACTTGCTTTTGGTTACCGAGTCATTTACGTTGATGGCTGGGCACCATAAGGTTCCATCTTTTTCCATCTCATAGAGTCGGTGCACGCCCGTGGTGGTTTCCTCGGTGATACCCCCGATGGCATTTTGCAAGGCAGCGTAGAACCCCGGCCGTTCAGCCAGGCGCTTACGAATGGAGGTAAAGAGTGCCTTTTCCTCTTCGCTTTGGGGATGATCAAGTATGGATGGGTCTTTTTCGGCAGCGACTCCTAATCGAACCAATAGGGTCGCATCTCCCCCATCGTCGAGAATACGGTTGGGAAACCCACCGTCCTTCCACTCCATCAGGTAGTGCATGAACTCCCAGTATTCTTCTAGGCTTTCACCTTTATAAGCAAATACCGGAATGCCTCGTGCAGCAATGGCAGCTGCAGCATGATCTTGCGTCGAATAAATATTGCATGATACCCATTGAACTTCCGCACCCAATGCAGTAAGGGTATCGATAAGTACCGCTGTTTGAATGGTCATATGTAGGGCGCCTGCAATTCGGGCTCCTTGAAGTGGTTGGAGGTTTTTATATCGGCGGACAGTTTCTACCAGCCCTGGCATTTCCGCTTTGGCAATTGCAATCTCTTTCTCACCCCATCCTGCCAAGGAGACATCTTTGACCACATATGGCGGGCGCTTGAGCTTGATTTCATTGGTTGTTGTCGTCATTGCATTCCTATTTTACTTTATGCGAGAATCCCAGCATGGCAAATTTAGGGGATTTAAGTCTTCCGTTTCTTGGGACGTGCGGCAGGAAACAACACGTTATTGAGAATGAGCCGATATCCGGGTGAATTGGGATACAGGTCGAGGTTAGTGGGGGGGTCGCCCACAAAATGCTGATAGTCCTCGGGGTCATGTCCTCCATAGAAGGTCCACATTCCCCGTCCCACTTCTCCATGCAAATATTTGGCACTTCGGATGCTGCCGGTTTCACCTAATACCTGTACGTGGGGCTTGATGTATTGTTTTCGAAAGGCAGTGGTTTGTCCCATAAATCCTTTGATGATGCGTGTATGATTTTGGCATAACATTGTGGGGATAGGGTCCCATTTGGCAGAATATTCGTGCAATATGAAAAAGTCATTGTTCCGCCCAAGTCGAAGATGATCTTGGGTGGCATCGATGGTAGAATGTTCGTAAACGTAAGGGTTGGGAATGATTTTATATCCTTGAAAGGCGAAAGATTTAGTGAAATCTAACTTCTCTTGAGCATGGGGATCCACAGGATCACCGTCAAATTGTGCTTCACAAATATCCACCCCTTCGGCTGCCAGTGCAATGTCGTAAGTATCAGGTGCCGAACACATTGCAAAGAGGTATCCCCCCCCGATGACGTAATCCCGGATTTTTTGGGCCACCGCCAATTTAAGTTGCGATATTTTCGAATATCCCCATCGATGGGCGATCTCTAGGGCTTCACGAACTTGCTCTTTATACCATGGCTGATTATGATAGCTAGCCCAAAACTTGCCAAATTGTCCAGTAAAATCTTCATGGTGAAGATGCAGCCAATCATATTCGAGCAACTTGCCAGCCAGCACTTCGTCATCATATATCACATCGTACGGAATCTCTGCATACGTAAGTACCAATGTGACCGCATCATCCCATGGCTGCTTGGTTTTGGGGGAATAAACAGCAATGCGGGGTGCTTTATCAAGCTTA
>CAYVLB010000127.1:0-3931 GCA_964452325.1 uncultured Sphingobacteriales bacterium
TGACCGTTCCCATCGATCACACGAGAGATAATACATGACCCATTGATCCCGAATCGGGATGATGCTGTTGCTCGCAACAAAGCACGGGTCGTAGATGCTTCGGTCTAAAATTGGCCCTCGAAATATCCTTCGGAATGTGCCATCGGATGCCTGCTCAGCAATGCCGATGGCGTTCCGGAACGGGACCTCTGTTCCCCGATTCCAGCCAATGTAGTACAAGTATCTACGATGACCAATCTCAGTGATATGGCACCCCATAACTCCGTGATGATCAAATTCGCCATGCCGACCCAATGGAAGGACAGGCTGGAAGGCCCATTCAACTAGTCGGATGCGAGAAGGGTTGGAAAAGTCGAAAAGGGCCCAGGTAGTGAGAGAATGCCCTTGGTGATTACGCACCGAAAAGTAAATTTTTATGTGATCACCATTGAGGTACTCAATGAATGGAACCGATGCATATCCGGCCATCCATGAGGGACGACCAGCAATCGAGGCTGGATCAAGAATGCGTCCCAGGCTCAGCCATTTCTGAGGCATGGGAAGAAGGGTTTAAGGAATCCACATTGATGGTCTCGTCAATAACATAGAGTGGGCGATGCTTGACTTGTTGGAAAATGATCCCAATGTAGAGACCCGTGATCCCAATGCTTGTCAAGATCAGGCCAGTAGATAACAGCATTGTGAGGATGAGGCTGGTCCATCCCACTTGAACCTCGTACAAAAAGTATTGGATCAAGACCACTAATCCCATCACAAGTGCAAAGGCCGAGATGGTAATCCCCCCGATTATAGTGAGGCGAAGCAGCCGATCGGAATGGGCAATCCATCCATACACTCCCAACCTGATTAGCTTGCTGAATGAATAGCTGGAAGTTCCTTGAAGGCGGGGGTGGTGGGGCACGTCGATAACGGCGGAGGCAAAGCCCAGCCATTTGAGAATCTGGATATACAATCGGCTCACCTCCCGAAAACGTCGGAATTCCCGCGCGACTTTCTCGGAAAAAAGTACCAGGGAGCCGTATTCGATATCATAACGCTGATCACTCAAAATTCGAAACATCCAGTTGTATAAACGGGAGATGGCCCTTTTGATGGGGCTGTGGTAACGATGACGACGGCGAGTGAATACAATTTCATACCCTTGTTGACGGATTTGTAAAAGGGTCGGAATCATGGCAGGATCGTCCTGAAGATCGCAATCCATGATGATGATATTCTTGCCTTGTGCCCAGTCAACCCCAGCGGTAATGGCGTAATGCTGTCCAAAATTTCGGGATAATCGGATTCCTTTAATTTGAGGATGTGTGGCAGCGAGGCGACGAATAACTTCCCAGGAATTGTCGGGGCTACCGTCATCAATGAGCAGGATTTCATATGAAAGGCCCAATGGCTCAAAGACTTCCTCAATACGTTGGACCAGTAATGGAAGGGTCCGCACACATCCGTACACTGGACTAATCACCGAAACATCGACATCAGGCATGAGTAACGCAGTTTCTAGCTTGGCCCTCTCGGGCAAAGTTAATTTTCTATGTCATAGCACACCTTAAAACAATTAAGGCCCGTCTGGCAATTACCAGACGGGCCTATCAAGTCAAATCACAGCAAATGAAAGCTACTTATCGATCATTTTACCATACAGCATCTTATTCCAATACATCCATGGCAAGAAATGCACTTTCATCAGCCACATCAGATACGAAGGCTTGGTGGTATCAATGAGCCATTTCGGAAAAGACGGAGCAGGCACGTTATCATATAGGAACTCGGCCATTACCAGCTTGCCATATCCGACTACGAATGGGCATCCTGCATAGCCGTTGTAGTGGTTGCTGGGAGTTTGTCCATTCAAGAATTCCAAAATGTTTGGGATAACGTTCCCGACCTGTTTGCGAATGGCTGCTCCCGATTTGGCAAACGGAACGCCGCATGCATCACCAATCCCAAAGATATTGGGGAACTTTTTGTGTTGGAGGGTATGGCGATCGACGTTGAGGAATCCTGCCTGTTCGGCACCTTCTGTCAATTCGGTATTATCCCTGACCACTGCTGGTGGGCCCTGTGGTGGAGCCAAATGGATGAAGTCATAGGTCTGTTCTGTGCGTTGTCCGTTTTGGGTGTCTTCAAAAATGGCGATGCGTTCGGCTGGCTTGACTTCCACAAGTTTATGGAAGAAATGACCTTTTACCCCCTTCTCTTGGGCGATATTGGCAATCGTTTCGCCGAATCCCGGTACCCCAAAATATACTGAACCGGGCGTGTAGAGAATAACCTCTGATTGGTCCCGCACTCCGTTTTTGCGGAAAATCTCATCAGCCAAGAACATGATTTTCATTGGAGCTGCCCCACATTTGTATGGCGTATGGGGGACTGTGAATATCGCCTTGCCACCTTTGAAATTTCGCAGCAGTTCCCACGTTTTAGGAGCGTAATCGTAAAGGTAGTTCGTACTGGCATAAGGAGTATCCAGGGCTTCCCGCATGCCGGGAACCTCATCCCATAAATAGGTTACTCCTAGTGTTACTACCAAGACATTGTAATCGATTGTGTCGCCATTGTCGAGGGTAACAGTATTCGATTGTGGATTGATTTGTTGGGCCCGGGCTTTGATCCATTCAGCACCAGAAGGAATGTAGTCACGTTCGGGGCGGCGGGTTTTCTCGATGTCGTAAACCCCTCCTCCGACAAGCGTCCAGGCAGGTTGATAGTAATGCCATTCAGACGGTTCAATAATGCCGACGGAATACTTCTTTGTTTGACGCAATAGGTACGCTGCACCACTGATGCCGGCGGTACCTCCTCCCAAGAATAAAATGTCGAATTTTTTGTTTGCCATGGTGTTTTATTTTTAAGTGGGTTGCCTGTGCAAAGTTTAGAATTTTTCAATAATTCCAGCGATGCCTTGTCCCCCTCCGATGCAAGCGGTTGCCAGGCCGTATTTTTTCCCTCGGATTTTCAGCTCGTGCAGCAGGGTTAACGTAAGCCGCGCTCCCGTTGCTCCTAGCGGATGTCCTAATGCAATGGCTCCGCCGTTGGGGTTAGTAATTTCCCGATCAAATCCCAATTCTTTGATGACAGCTAATGTTTGAGTAGCGAAGGCCTCGTTCAATTCGATGGCATCAATATCTCCCAAGTTGATCCCCGCTTGTCGAAGGGCTTTGGGGACGGCGGCAATAGGGCCGATTCCCATATACTTTGGTTCTACACCAGCTGCCGTGGAGGCTACCAGACGCCCCATGGGTTCCAAGCCCAACTCTTGCGTCATTCGTTCCGACATGACAATGACAAATGCTGCTCCGTCCGACATTTGCGATGCATTCCCTGCGGTCACGATTCCATTTTTTGCGAAGGCGGGTTTGAGTTTGGCCAGCCGTTCAAGGGTTGTGTCTCGGCGCGGCCCTTCGTCGTGCGCGATGGTCAGCTGCTGCGTCTGGCGTTGGCCCGACTCGTCAACCGCAGTATATTCGATATTCAAGGGGTGGATTTCGGGAGCAAAGCGTCCGGAGTCAATGGCTCGAATGGCCCGCATGTGCGATTGATAAGCGTATTCATCGCATTCTTCACGTGTAATGCCATATTTTTTGGCTACAGCTTCGGCTGTGATGCCCATGCTTACAAAGTAGTCTTCGCGTTGCTTGGTTAAGGTGGGGTTCGGTGCAAATCGGAAGCCGGTGATAGGGAAAAAAGACATGGTTTCGGTTCCCCCTGCAATAATCAAGTCTGCCATGCCTGAGCGAATCTTGGCAGTGGCAATGGCGATGGTTTCCAACCCTGAGCCACAATATCGGTTGACAATCATACCGGAAATATCGATGGGCAGGCCGGCCCGAAGCACAATCCATCGGGCCATCTGCAGTCCTTGCTCGGCTTCGGGTACCGCATTGCCAACGATCACATCGTCGATACGGGCTGGATCAATCTGAGGATATTT
>CAYVLB010000128.1:0-3881 GCA_964452325.1 uncultured Sphingobacteriales bacterium
GATTCATGCACAGCTCGGTTTCGCTGTGGGGAGCGGGATGTGATTCCTTCTCCGAGGATCATTGTGTAGGCTTGAGCCCCTTCATTGACTAAGCGGGCGATAGTAGCACCACATCCCAATATTTCATCGTCGGGATGGGCTGCCACGATGAGTATGCGATGTGCCATGACTATCGAATATTTGGGTAGAACAAACCTATGGTGTTTGGGTTACTTTGAAATGTCCTTCCAGGTGGTTATGGCGAAGATGGGCATTGGAAAATGTAAACCGAAATCCGTTCCATTCGAGGTATGCTGGGGGATATCCTTCTGCATCCAACATCCGAATAAAGTCGTAGAGATCTCGAAGCGAATGCATCTCATGGGTAGGGAGGAGGCTTTGTGCGGGATTCCGTCGCTGGAAGGTGACGGGGTCGCCAGATTGGGGAATCGGTTGGGGATGGTGTTGAATGATGTACGGGATCATATCGAAGAAGATGATTTCCGACATGGTGATAAAAATTTCCTCTGCGCTGCCAAGGCCCAGGTAGAGGTCACGCTTCAGGTAAATGGGGCCAGCGTCTAATTGACGAACTACTTTGATGGCGCTGATTTTGGTATGATATATCTTGCGTTGAATGAGGTTTTGAAGTGGACTTCCTCCCCGACCATAGGGTAGGTCGGTCATATGAAACAAAACGCATTCGAATTGTTCGTGGATGCTGGCGGGTATTTTCCATGACCAGTGGGGGAAAAAAACATATTGGGGGTTCCATTCTTGAAGTTGAGAAACGGTGAGTTCTTTGGGATCGGTAATTAAAAAAACGGGTCGTTCTTTGGCCCATGTTTGTTGCAATCGTTGGGCGTTGTCAATGTGCCATGGACGAATGGTGGCAATTACGATGGCCTTGTTCATGAAGCATTTATTTTGTGTTGAATAGCTTCTATGATGCGGCGGGTTCCTTGCCCGTCAACGATTTGCTGGCCAATTTCAGATCGCCGTCGTCGTTCGGAGGGAGGGATGAGCCGACCGATAGCGGAAAGTAGGCGATCAGACAATTGCGGGTCATCCCACCAGCCTACCCACTCAATAAATCCGTGTTGGTTCCATCCCTGGATGTTGCCACGCTGGTTGGCCGCTACGCCAATTGCAATGGTGGGTGTGCCAGTTCGTGCCAATTCGTATAGGGTTTGTCCGGAAGCTGAGATGGCGATATCGGATTCGATCATTAATTGCTTCATCTGCACCGCATTGGGGGCATACACAAGGGTAGTTTGGTGGTCGGCTAAGCGTTCGATTTTCGCTTTGGTTTCTTCCGAATAGGCCGATCCCACGACGATTACTTGATGAAACGACGGATGGTAGCGGCGAAGGTATTGCATGATTTTTGGGGTCAAGCTGCGCATGTCATTGCCTCCCATGGTAATCATCACCTGTCGAACCCGGACACGTACACTTCGAGGAGCTACATCCCAAAATGCTTTGCGCATCGGTAGATAGGCAGGCCCAAGAAGGAAAGTCGCTTGAGGAGCTGGAACATATGGTAGTTGTTCGGCATGAACGCCGCCATTAATGATAATCCCTCGATGGTATCGGAGGCGGGCTTCGTCGTCGATAAATACGGGAAGGGGTATGGTTTGAACAAGTGTATCATAAAACTGCTGGTCAATATGATACGAATCAAAGATTACCACGGGGTAAGACGATACGATTTTGTTGAGGACAGCTGGGTCGTCATGCCATGTAAAAAGCCGATGGGGCATTCCTTGAATGAGCTTTGTGACGGACTTATCGCCGTGAACCAAAATTGCCACTTTTACAGAATGCTGAATGAATCCTTCGGCCAAGGCACGGCAGCGGGTAATGTGTCCACTGCCGAAAGCCCGTCCACCTTCTGATACTATCAATGCCTTCATGAGTTATGAGATTCCAGCCATCTGACAATGCGATGAAGCCCCTGAAGGGTCAGGATGTGTTTGGCTTCTTCCAGCTCTTCTTCTAAAGTGTACGAAACTTTCTTTTGGACGGTTCGATGATTGATAAGGGATAGCCAGGGCTTTTGCTCGAAAAGATCAATGAGGCTTTGTACCTCAAAATAGGGGTTGGCAGAATAAAGAAAGTCAAAAACCGCGCATAGGAGGGCATAGTCTTCGTGGGTATCCAACGTAACGCGAATATCGGGGCGATGAAGGGAAGGTGGGGCAATGCAAGGAATGATACGAAACGATTGTGGGCAGGTTTGGTATAGGTAGGGTGTGACATGTTCCCGTTCGAACGAGGCTTGTGCCTCCAAGTGCATTTTTTGAAGCGCTTCAAATGAGAACACCTCAAAGTCCAAGCCATGGGGATAGGTGCGCTCTATGGTATTGGAAACGTAGTCTGCCTTTTCCCGAAAAAATGTTTGAATACCTTGGTCGATAAGGTGGGCATCAATACAAGGACAGTCACTTGTGATTCGGACGATAACGTTGATCTCGAAGTGAGCAGCCGCTTCATAATAGCGCCTCAGGACATCTTCTTCACTACCCCGCCATACTTCCACCCCTTCTTTTTGAGCGATTTCAATAATGGGAATATCGTCGGGATGGGGGGTGGTCGCTACCACCACTTGATGGATGTATTGTGATTGTTGAACTCGTCGAATCACCTGCTGCAGCACCGTATGGGGCGATTGATAGGGGAGTGCTTGTAGGACCTTCCGAGGCAGTCGCGAAGACCGCGTCCGGGCTTGAATAATGGCTCCGACTTTCATATCACTTAAAAAGCGTGCTCAACGGTTGTGATTACGTACTCGACTTCTTGGCGTGTCATGGCGGGGTAGATGGGAATAGAAATTTCTCGGGAATAGAACTCTTCTGCCGAAGGGCATATTGTCGAGCGGTATCCCAAAGACTGGTAGTAGGGCTGTCGGTAGATGGGGATATAATGAACTTGAACCCCTAATCCAGCCTTACGG
Source organism: uncultured Sphingobacteriales bacterium (assembly GCA_964452325.1). Lineage (GTDB taxonomy): Bacteria > Bacteroidota > Bacteroidia > JAADEI01 > JALVCQ01 > JALVCQ01. The sequence continues at coordinate 2,936 of CAYVLB010000128.1, forward strand.
AGATATTCGAAAACCTTCCGGCGCTGGCTTGGGTCGTTTAATAAAATGGGAAAAAGGTGATATGCATGACGTCCTTGGGAGGTTTCCAACGGTATCTCGAAAAAGGGGCTATCGGCAAAGGCTTCTTGATATTGCTGAGCAATTTGCCGTCGGCGATCAACAAATCGGGCGAGTTTTTCCAATTGAGATAGCCCCAGTGCTGCCTGAATATCTGTCATGCGGTAGTTGTATCCCAACGATTGCATTTCATGGTACCACGGCCCCTCTGAATGGTGATAAAACCGTGCAGGGTCTTTCGTGATGCCATGGGTTCGGAAATGGCGGAGCTGATCGTAGAACCGCTCGTTATTGGTTACCACTGCCCCCCCTTCCCCCGTGGTGATGTGTTTTAGGGGATGAAAGCTGAATACTGCCATATCTGAAAAGGTGCATGCCCCAATTGGCTTCCCCATATATTCTGCCCCTAAAGCATGGCAGGCATCTTCAATAATAATTAGCTGATGTTGCTGGGCTACCTGATGAAATGCTTGCAGGTGGACAGGATTGCCGGCGTAATGAACGGGAACGATAACCCGGGTAGCGTCGGTGATGTTTGCAATTACCGAGTCGATATCCAAGTTGCCCGTGTGGGGATTTACGTCGGCAAAGACGGGACGAGCCCCCAAATAGATGGCTGCATTGGCAGTGGCCACAAACGTAATGGGTGAAGTGATGACTTCATCCCCCGATTTTAGTCCTGCTGCATAATATGCTGCGTGGAGGGCTGAAGTGCCCGAGTTGAATACGACCGCAAAGCGGGCACCGGTTATTTGTGCCAAGGCTTTTTCGAATGCTTCGATTCGGGGACCTTGAGTGATGAAAGGAGACTTCAACGCATCCGTAACGGCGGCGATGTCTTTTTCATCAATCCATTGGCGGCTGTATGGGATGAATCGTGACATTTGCA
>CAYVLB010000129.1:0-3826 GCA_964452325.1 uncultured Sphingobacteriales bacterium
GCGTACTGGTAGCAATGAGTGGCGGCATCGACAGCACGATGACCGCGGTAATGCTTAAAGAAGCTGGATATGAAGTAATTGGCATTACGATGAAAACATGGGACTATGAAAGCAGCGGGGTAGATGCCAAAGAAACTGGATGTTGTAGCCTGGATAGCATTAATGATGCCCGCGTCATCGCAGTAGAAAATGAGATCCCCCACTACGTATTGGACCTGCGTGGTGAATTTGGCGACAAAATTATTCGCAACTTCGTCAATGAATACCTCAGCGGACGTACTCCCAATCCGTGCGTCCTATGTAATACATTCATCAAATGGGAAGCCCTACTAGCCCGGGCCAACAAACTCGGATGCGACTACCTTGCCACTGGGCACTATGCCTACCTCCGAAAAGAAAATGGACGATGGGTGATTTACAAAGGGGCAGATCGTAGCAAAGACCAATCTTATGTGTTGTGGGGACTTAGCCAAGACGTATTGGCACGAACGATCCTACCTCTGGGACGCCTCACCAAAAATGAAATTCGGGAAATGGCCTTATCCCGGGGCTATCATCGGTTAGTTCAAAAAAGCGAGAGCTACGAAATATGCTTCATCCCAGACAATGACTATCGGTCGTTCCTCCAGCGTCAAGCTACAAAACTTGGAAAGTACATTGGGCCTGGTCCGTTAAAGCTCATCACGGGGGAAACCGTGGGGACACATCCGGGTTATCCCTATTTTACAATCGGTCAACGGAAAAACTTAGGGGTCGCATTGGGCAAACCGATGTATGTAGTTCGCATTGATCCTGTTAAAAATGAAGTCATCATCGGTCCCCAAGAAGCGTTGCAATGCCGATCGATGATCGTACAAACGCCCAACTGGGTGCGATATGCTACCCTGCAACGCCCAATGCATGTAACGACAAAAGTCCGTTACAAACACCAAGGAAGCCGTTCGATAATTGAACCCACCGACGAAGGAAATGTGCGGGTCACATTTATCGACCCAGTCTATGGAGTAGCTCCTGGCCAGTCGGCAGTCTTCTACGAAGACGAAGCCGTCGTCGGAGGAGGTATTATTGCACATACAGAATCCGCTTATGGACATCCGCCAATGGATATGGCCACTGGTGGCCCTTTTTATGCTCGCCACATGTAGTAAAGATGAAGAATGGTCCCCCCCCCGGGCCGACCAGTGGCACCTGCCCCTTCAACAATGGATTCCCTTAAAGAAAGGGGCATATTTCGTTTGGAAAGGCGACTCCATCATCTTCAATAGCTTTTCGGGCACTATCGACACCATCCGCTATTACCATAAAATGGAAGTGGTTGATACTTTCACCGACAGCGAACCCCGCTTTCATCACGTCGTCCATCATTCCTACCGTTACGATGATTCAGCCGCACCGTGGCGAGAAAGTCATGCCGAAACCTTCATTATCGACTCCCCGTATCTGTTGCTTCAATCGCAAGGACACACCCTGCTTTTTCTGATTCAGCCAGCTATCGACTCTCTTGCATGGGACTTGTACCTGCTGGATCCCATGCCTCCGCAAACCGCATTTTACCAAAGGGAAGATGCTACCCGCCTCCGCCTCGTTCATCAATGGGAAGCCACTGCCATCGACTATTACCGGACGGAATATCACCTGACCCTCGACAGTGGCATCACCGCTTATTATGCGGACTCTCTGAAAATCCGATTCAACAGCGACACCTCTGATGGCTTCCGCGTCAGTGAACATCTCATCCACCTGTATGTGCCCTAAGCAACTTATTCTGATTGGCATCTTCGTTTGGCAAACACTGGGGCAAGCCCAAGAACTTCCCACGTTCGCCGTTCATTTCAAGTATAAGGGCCCTACACCCTATCAACTCACAGCACCCAATGAATGGCTGGGCCGCCGTTCCATTGAACGTCGCCAACGATGGCATATTCCTTACGATTCGACGGACCTTCCCGTAGCTCCCCATCTCCTGGATTCGATACGCAAGTGGGGGGGACATATCATCGGAGTCAGTCGCTGGCTCAATGCCGCCCTTATCCAAATCGATTCTGCCAAGGCAGCCCCCCTTCAATACCACCCACTCGTTGAAAAAGTGGTATATGTTCGACCAGCCATCCCGCGCCAACAAATGCGCCGTACCTCCAAATTGGAAATCCATACGGATATTCCACCGCCTGTCTCGACTACCTACTTTCATGGATGGCATACGCTTAATTTTCATGGCGGAACTTCGCTTCATCGGCTGGGCTATCGGGGAAAAAGGGTACGCATTGCAGTGTTAGATGCCGGCTTCCGTGGTGTTGATAAAATGGCAATTTTTACCCTCCATTCGAATGGACAAATTATTGACTCGTTTGATTTCGTCAACCGTACTCCTCATGTTTTCGACCACCATAATCATGGAACACTGGTCCTTTCCGTAATGGCTGCCAACGCCCCTGGCGTGATGGTTGGTACCGCTCCAGATGCTGAATACCTACTCTATCGGACCGAAAACGGGCAAGAAGAATACCTTATCGAAGAGTATTTCTGGGCCATGGGTGCTGAACGCGCAGATAGCATGGGAGCTGATATCATCAATTCATCGTTGGGGTACACCACGTTCGATGACTCTACGATGAACCACAGCTATTCGGAACTCGACGGTCATACAACGCCTGCGTCCCAGGCAGCATCGTTGGCAGCCCGTAAAGGGATCATCGTGGTAGTGAGCGCTGGCAACTGGGGGACATCGCCGTGGTTCTACATTTCAGTTCCCTCGGATGCCCATCACATTTTAGCGGTGGGGGCTGTAGATTCCAACGGAGTACCTGCTGCTTTTTCTGGACGGGGGCCCACCCCAGATGGCCGAACAAAACCCGAAATTGCGGCCTATGGTGTACGCGTCCCGTGCTTTGTCTATGCTGCCAACACACCGGGCAATGCCCGATTTATCCGAGCCTCGGGCACATCCCTATCAGCGCCCATTGTCAGCGGCTTGTGCGCCTCCCTACTTAGTGCCTTCAACGCGTCTCCCCCATCACCTAATCAATTCCGAAAAGCTATCATGGCATCTGCCTCCCTGTTTCCCGTGATGAACGACACCATCGGATACGGCATTCCTCGCTTTGGAAAAGCCTGGGGATTACTCCAAGGACCTTTCGTGTTTTGGACTGATTCCAATCGTTTTGGACAAATCGTAGGGCCTGCACCTGCTACAACAGCTGCCATCTATGACCTGACTGGCCGCTTTATCGCCACAATAAATACCCGTAAAGTCGATAATTTTTTCGTAGGACATACTTCCATCCCGGACCTAGCACCGGGGCCATATATCATTCGTACCTCCAACGGACTCATCCGATGGTGGAATCCGTCCCGATAAAAAAGCTGATTATTAGTCGCTGGAATTTACCAGCCAAATGTTAACTTTGCCGCCCCATAAACAACACCAGATTACGATGGACACGCGGCGATACGAAACTGTATTTATCATCACACCTTTGCTACAGGATGAACAGCTGAAGGAACTTATCCATGAGTATCGGGACTTTTTTGAGTCGGAAGGGGCAAAACTCATCTATGAAGAGTCTTGGGGATTGCGCAAATTAGCCTATCCCATCGACAAAAAACAAAGCGGGTTCTACCAGCTGTTTGAATATGAAGCCCCAGCCGAATTACCCAAAAAACTGGAGAAAAAGTTCTTGACGGACGAGCGGATAATGCGTTTCCTGACCGTTCATCTGGACAAGCACGCTATCGAATATAACGAACGCAAACGCACTGGTAAGGTGGGACGTAGCCTTGCAGTTGAATCTAAAACTTACTAAAAAGGGATCTTGCTTATGACACT
>CAYVLB010000130.1:0-3823 GCA_964452325.1 uncultured Sphingobacteriales bacterium
TATAGCGGTAGTTGCCCTTTCCAAAAGGCACCTCCAGCCGAGTATCCCGGCAGTTTTTTTCTCGTTTGTGGGAGGTGTGACCATAAATTCGTAGTCCCAATTCAAGGTGGGGCTGTCCTTCCAGGCTGTCCAGCATGCGAAGGAGGGCTTCCTTGGCCAGCTGGATTTTGGTTTTCCCTCCGAGCTGTCCCCACATGCTGCCCGATGCGTCAAACACAAACAGGATACGCGTGAGGGGAGGGGGTGTTTGGCATTGTCCTGCAGGAGGCCAAACGAATGTCCAAAGTATGAGACAGATCCCTAGAAAGCGCATCGAAGTGGTTAGAAGTCGCCTAATGTTTCGGGTAGTTGAATGATTGCTCGCTTGAATTGTTCCTCGTTGGGGGGGGTACCATGCCACCGATGGTCCCCTTCCATAAAGTCTACACCCTTTCCCATTACCGTATGCATGATGATGGCGATGGGACGTTTCCGACCTGTTAAACGCTGCGCATGCCGAAGCGTATAGATGATCTCGGCCAGGTTGTGGCCGTCCATTTCCAGCACATACCAGCCGATGGCTTTAAGGCGTTGGTGTAGGTCTCCCAGGCTCATTATTTGGGGTAGGTTACCGTCAATTTGACGCAGGTTATAGTCGATCACGGTGATGAGATTATCGATGGTGTGATGGGCAGCAAAAGTGTAAGCCTCCCAATTCTGACCTTCTTGGAGCTCCCCGTCTCCTTGAAGGCAATATACGAGGTGAGGGTCGCGGTGGAGCCGTTTGGCAAGGGATGCCCCTACTGCAACACTGAGCCCTTGTCCCAACGATCCTGTAGCAATACGGATGCCTGGAAGGTTCTCTTGAGTAGCTGGATGTCCTTGAAGGCGACTATCAATTTTTCGAAACGTGGCCAATTCTGAAATAGGGAAATACCCTCGGCGTGCCAATACGCTATAGTATACTGGCGAGATATGCCCGTTGGATAATATGAATATGTCTTCACCAATGCCATCCATATCGAAGGCATCTGGCTGAATATTCATTACCTCGAAGAATAAGGCTGTCATAAAGTCTGCACACCCCAAACTCCCCCCTGGATGGCCAGATTGCGCCATGAAAACCATCCGAAGAATATCCCGTCGGACCTGTGCAGCGATTCGTTCCAACTCTTCGATACGTTCGGGGGAGGGAGGCGATGGAACAGTGCCAGAAATCGACGGACGAACCGAAGAACCAGTCATACGGATAGAATGTCGGCCTCTTTCCGCTTCATCAACTCTTCAACCTTTTCAATGAATTGACGCGTCAGCTTATCTAACTGTTGTTCCGCTCGCTTCAGTTCGTCTTCTGGCCACCCCTCCTTTTTGAGCTGCTTGAAATGGTCGATACCTTCATGGCGCCGGCGACGAATACTCACGCGGGCATTCTCGGCTTCCCGGTGTACCAGCTTGATCATTTGTTTGCGGCGTTCCTCAGTGGGCGGAGGCAAATAAATCTTGATCATTTCACCGTTGTTTTGGGGATTAAACCCCAGGTTGGCTTCGCGGATGGCTTTTTCAATTAAGGGGATGGTGGATTTGTCCCACGGTTGAATGGTAATGGTTTGTGCATCGGGGGCTTGTACTGTTGCCAGCCCGTTAATGGGGGTTTTATTGCCATAGTAATCTACGTAGACGCTGTCAAGCATAGCTGTCGAAGCACGACCAATTCGCAACTTATTCACTTCGGATACGAAGTGATTTACCGCTTTGTTCATTCCTTCTTTCACCTTATCAAATATGGATTGGAGGTCTTCATGCATGACCAATGGCTTTTGGGTCGGTTGAATTCGTGGCAAAGATATCACTTTGATGCAGTCTTGCATAGGCAAAAGATCGATGCTACTTTTGTTATCTTGAAATCAATGAATTTTCTCTTTCAAATCCGCATTTTACCAATTTAATTCGACAGATGAATGCTACCTTTGTCCGCCATTTATGCGTATGGGGATAATGCTTGTGAAAAGCAACTTAATTTGAACGGTTCATGTGTGGATTTGTTGGGGTTGTGGATACGCACAATGGAGAATGGCTAAGGGATGGGCAAATCGCCCTATCTACTTTGACTCATCGAGGTCCAGATGCTTGTGGAATATGGCGATCTGAAGAAGTATTTCTTGGGCATCGCCGCCTTAGCATTATTGATCTGTCTGATAATGCCACTCAACCGATGACTACCGCAGACCAGCAAGTAGTTATCGCGTTTAATGGAGAGATTTATAATTATCGTCAACTTCGGAAGCAACTCCGATTTAATCAATGGCAGACCCAATCGGATACGGAGGTTGTTCTTCAAGGATATCTTGAACAGGGCGTGCAGTTTTTTCGTCGTTTGCGGGGTATCTATGCCTTTGTGATCATTGACCGTCGGGAAAGGTTACAGGTAGTGATGGGGCGGGACCCATCTGGAGTAAAACCCCTTTATTACCAACAGGGTGATCACTACTGGATGGCTGCCAGTGAACTGAAAGCCTTGAATGCCTTGTGGAAAACACCACCTCCCATATGCGAGGAAGCACTTCGGCTATATCTTCATTTGGGATTTATTCCCGAGCCGTATACTGCGTGGCGGGGAGTATATGCATTACCTCCCGGACACTTTATGGTATGGCATCCCGGAAAACGGGGAAAGCCAATGCCGTTCTGGCAATATCATTATGATCGTTTTAATCGGCGTTCCTATTCGGAAAATATAGCCGAGGTTGAGTATCGACTTCGGCAGGCAGTAGAACGTAATCTAGTGGCTGATGTTAAGATATCTTTAGCCCTTAGTGGAGGGATTGATTCGTCGCTGATTTATCGTTATGCAGTGGAGACAGGGTATCCGATTCGGGCCCTGACAGTTTCGTTTGACAGGGTATCCGATTATGATGAAGTTCAGATGAGCCGTGAGTACGTGAACGCAGTAGGAGGCAAGCATGAGATTATCTATCTCCATTCTAGGGTAAATTTAGAACTCATTGAGCGAGTTTTTCAACATTTCGATCAGCCGTATGCCGACTCTTCTGCAGTGCCCGTTTTTCTGCTCTGCGAGGCAGCATCTCGAACCGGGAAAGTGCTATTGGGGGGAGATGGGGGCGACGAATTATTTAACGGCTACGCTTCGCAAACGTGGATTGCACGAGCTTATCAGTGGCGACGAATACCCACTCTTCGGCATTGGGTTCGCTATTTGCCAGTTGTGCTTCCCTCTACGTGGCAACGCCGTATGCGACGATTGGCAGATATGATGAGGGCCGACAACCTCCCCCACATGCTTTTTCTCCATCATTCATGGTTCCCTCCTGGCACTCGCTGGGGCAAGGACAATGTCTTTTCCTATGATACAAAGCCATTGGTTGAATTATACTCCTCCCTTTTAGATTATGAAAGCCCTGCACACCCCGAAGGGTATATTGTTTTTGATTACTTCCGACGCCTGATGCTGGGCGATTATCTTCGAAAAACGGATATGATGGCCCACGGATTAGAGTGGCGAGTGCCAATGCTTGATGAAGACTTGGTCAGCTACGCGTTTTCAATTCCATTTTCGTATAAATCGGCCCTTGGAAAGACCAAGAAAATACTTAGGGCCCTGCACAAGAAATATTTCCCAAGCCGTACGAGTAGGGCACCTAAGTCGGGGTTTGAAATCCCGCTGGATGCATATTTAACAGAACAGGAAAAGAAGCATATGATTGATCAAATTGTAAGCCGTGATAATTTGCCCCAAAGGTGGGTTAACCAAGAGTACCTGAAGTTTCTTTCATCGGAATTTCTTCATCATCGCCATCCCCATCTCATCAGTCGGGCAGCAGTCTAT
>CAYVLB010000131.1:0-3744 GCA_964452325.1 uncultured Sphingobacteriales bacterium
AATGTATTGCCGTCGAGGGGGAATGTTAGAACCTAATCCTAAGAATAAGTTAGGATTCATAGATAGTTTGTACGTTGACAAATTCCCGGAAGCCTTCTTTGCCCAGTTCCCGTCCGATACCTGAGTTTTTCACCCCTCCAAACGGAAGCGCAGGTTCTGAAGCAGTAATGGTGTTGATGGCTACTGTACCCGCTTCAATTTGTTCAGCCAATCGATAGGCAACTTCGACGTTGGATGTCCATATGGAGCATCCCAGCCCATATGGCGAGGTGTTTACCTCATGGATTAACGCTTCGTAGGTCGAGAATCGATACAAGCAAGCCACCGGTCCAAAAAGTTCCTCATAACGAGCACGGGCATCGGAAGGAATGGGAAACAATGCATGTGGGAAAACGAGGTTGCCTTCCCGATGGCATTTACCGGCAATCACTTTGGATCCTTTTGCTAGGGCATCTTCCACTTGGGCCATGAGGTTGTCGGCCAAATCAGCACGTGCCAGCGGCCCCACTTGCGTCTGTGGATCCATAGGGTCCCCGACCTTCAACCTTTTCAACTCGGCTTTGAGCAACTGAATGGATTCATCCCAGCGATTAGCATGAATAAATATCCGCTTGGCGGCAATGCAGCTTTGCCCGGAGTTTTGCATGCGGGCGGCGACGGCTTTTTTAATCACTTGGGCAAGGTTTTCCACATCTGGAAGAATGATCAACGGATCACTTCCTCCCAGTTCAAGCACGCTCTTTTTGAGGTGACGTCCAGCTTGGGATGCCACAATGCGCCCTGCCCGGTCGCTTCCTGTTAATGAGATACCCCGCACGCGGGGGTCAGCAATGGCAACTGCCACTTGCTCGTGAGTTAAAAAAAGGTTTTGGAGTAAGCCCTCCATCAATCCAGCTTCCCGAAAAAGATCTTCAATGGCTTGGGCCGATCGAGGAACGTTCTCGGCATGTTTAAGGATAGTTACGTTCCCCGCTGTTAGGGCAGGTACTGCATATCGGAATACCTGCCAGAAAGGAAAATTCCATGGCATGATGCCCAACACAACACCCAGCGGCCGAAAAAACACCTGATTGTAAAGATGGCTTCCATCCCGTTGTTCGGGCTGAAGCCAATGCCATCCGTGTTGGGCAGCATAACGACATAACCAAGCACATTTTTCGATTTCCTTGTGGGACTGTGCAATGGGCTTTCCCATTTCCTCGGTGATAAGGCGGGCCAATGACGACTGGCGTTTGGTAAGTAAATCCGCTATTGAATTCCACACCCATCGTCGCTCTTTTATCGGAATTGCAGCCCATCGATCCTGGGCAACAACTGCTTTCTGAAGGGCCAATTCTAACTGTTCATCGCTCGTGTAGGGAAACTCGCCGTACGATTCGCCAGTATAAGGGTTGATTGATACGTATTTAGACTGCACCTTTATTTACTTTGCAATTGTTTTCAGCTCAAAAATAAAGTGAGGAGTTTAATGAAGGTTACCCAGACTGCTTTTCTGGTAATAGGATGGATAATAGCCGGAATTTTCGTTAACGCACAAGTGCGACATTTTGAAGATTTTGCCTTTGCCCTTCCCGATCAGAACGGAGAACCCATCCACCTTTCTTCGTTTAAGGGAAAGTACGTACTCGTTCGATTCTGGGATCCTTCTTGTGACGATTGCGAAAAGGAAATTGCAGATCTTTTCAAATTAGCCCGCTATTATTCCGATGATTCGCTGGTCATTTATCAGGTGGGTTTGGGACCTTCCGAAGCCCTCTGGCGGAGGCGGGTTGAAAAGGAATTCCCCCCAAACATTATCAACGTATGGTGCGACGTCCCAGATCGAATCAAAATCATTCCCAATCTTAGGATAACTGTTGTGCCTTATTCTTTTTTATTGAGCCCAACACAGAAAGTATTATGGGAAGGAGAGATATCCTTTGATAGGATTCGTGCACTCATTGGCAAAGCGAAATAAAATGTTGGATTTTTGGACTCGTTGGATGATTGCAGGGTGGATCGTGGCCACCTTTGCCCAACCTTCAACTTCTCTTTCCGTAGGGGATGAGCTGCTCATATCATTGCCTGATATAGATGGGGAATATCATTCTACCTATGAATATCGCGGTAGTTATGTATTGGTTGACTTTTGGGCGACGTGGTGTTTGCCATGCCGAATGGAGTCGTCCAAGATATATCGGATGGCCCGCAAGTTTCATCCGTCGGCAGGCGTTGATCGTCCATTAATTGTGTATCGGGTTTCATTAGATGACCAAGCGTCGAAATGGCGATCTTACGTACGGCAATGGATGCGAAAAGGACCAGTTGTCAATGTTCGGGATCCTAACGGCCGCTATTCCTCATGGCTTGAGCAGCTGCGTTTTAAGGCAATTCCCTTTGCTGTGTTATTGGATCCGGAAGGGCAGATTATCCGAAAAGGCATATCGATATCAGAGGTTGAATATTTTCTCCGTAAGGGACAATGGCGGCAATAGCACCATCTTTGCGCCATGTCTTTGCGCGTAGCCGTCAATGCGCGGTTTTTATTGCCGCGTCGAGAAGGAATCGGTAATTATGCGCATTACGTGTTGCAACGGATGGTAAATGACCATCCCAACGACGAGTTTATCTTCTTTTTTGATCGTCCCTACCTGCCTTCCTACATTTATGGGCCCAATGTACGTCCGGTGGTGTTGTTTCCACCGGCACGTCATCCGATCTTGTGGTGGGTGTGGTTTGAAGTTTCTGTAACTCGAGCTTTGAAAAGATATCGCCCGCATGTGTTCTTTTCTCCAGATAGTTTTGTTGCCTTGCGGGCATGTATTCCAACGCTGACAGTGTTTCACGACATCGGATATGAAACTTACGATGAGGATATTCCTGGGCTCGTAGGTCGCTATTACAAACGCTACTTCCCAAGATATGCCCGTTACAGTGCAGCAATAGCATGCGTATCGGAATTTACCCGATCCGAATTGATCGCCCGATACAGTATTGATGCCACAAAAGCTTTTGTGGCGTATTCGGGGCCGGATCCTAACCTTCGACGGCCGTCGGAAACAGAGGTTCAACAAATGCAACGACGTTTGACGCAGGGACGCCCCTATTTCATCTATGTGGGGGCATTGCATGGGCGGAAGAATATTGACGGGATGCTACGTGCTTTTGATAATTTCAAGGCAACGATTTCGAGCAATCATCAATTGGTCATTGTGGGGCGTAGGATGTGGGGTAATGCTACGATTCAACGGGTGTATGAAACCATGCGTTTTCGGAGGGATGTAGTGTTTTCGGGGTGGTTATCAGAAGCGGAACTACAGGCAGCGGTGGCGGGGGCAGAAGCCTTATTGCTAGTATCTCGGTTTGAAGGATTTGGGCTACCGATTGTCGAAGCCCAAGTGCTGGGAACACCCGTAATCACATCCAACTGCACTTCTATGCCGGAGATTGCAGGCAAAGGAGCACTACTGGTACCTCCCGAAAATCCCGAAGCTACTGCAAAGGCAATGGAAAAAGTATTGGCACCAGAAGTGAAAAAGGAACTGCGTAGGGCAGGCTATCAAAATGCACGTCGCTTTTCGTGGAATGAAAGTGCACGACGTATTTGGGAACACTTGGTCAAAATTGCTTAATGAAAGTTATCTATCCTTTGCCGTTGCAGCCGTATCATACAATGGCCACTCCTCATATGGCCAAAGAAGGAATAGTAATCGATTCATTGGAAATATTACCACGCATTCGTCAATACATTCGGGAACGCCAGCT
>CAYVLB010000132.1:0-3716 GCA_964452325.1 uncultured Sphingobacteriales bacterium
CTACGGGGATTGGTGTGTTATATGGTAAGCGAGCATTATTAGAGTCTATGCCTCCATTTCATGGGGGTGGTGAAATGATTGCTGAGGTGTCGCTTGACCATAGCACCTACAATACGCTGCCATTTAAGTTCGAGGCAGGCACCCCCAATATTGCCGATGCCATTGCTTTTCGTGCTGCTATCGAGTATTTGGAAGGGTTGCCATGGGGTAGCATATCCTTGCATGAAAAGGAACTTGCCCGCCGCCTTATAGATGGTTTGACATCCTTATCCCACCCGATTCGCATTATCGGCACGGCATCATTACGGGCGCCTTTGGTATCCTTTGTGGTAGAAGGGGTACACACCTTGGATATTGGTATGATGTTGGATGTAAAGGGCATCGCTGTTCGGACTGGACATCATTGTACGATGCCGTTAATGAAGCGATTCGGCATTGACGGCACGGTTCGTGCCTCGTTAGCGTTTTATAATACAGCTGAAGAAGTGGATACTTTTTTAGTGGCCTTGGATAAAATACTTTGGAAATTACGCACATGACCAATCCCATTGAAGAGCGTCAACGTGAGCTGGTAGAGGAGCTCAACCTGTTGCCAACCTGGGAGGATCGCTATGAGTATATCATAGAGTTTGGCAAAAGACTTGCTCCCCTGCCGGAACAATATCGAACGGAACACTACCTGGTTAAGGGATGCCTATCAAAAGTATGGTTGGGATCGGAATGTCGGGAAGGGCGTGTGACATATTATGCTGACAGTGATGCACTGCTTGTAAAAGGGTTGGTGGCTATGTTAATGCACATCTTCTCTGGACAAACCGTTGAAGATATTCTTAATGCCCGTATTTTTTGGGTTGAGGAGATTGGGCTCAACCGTTTCCTTTCCATGACACGTGCGAATGGTCTGATGGCGATGATTCGACAAATACGCCGGGAAGCTCAATCCTATAAAGTGCATTGCCATGGATGAATTGCGTAAGCGACCGGCCGGGCGTCCCCCATTGAAAAAAGCCGATGAGGCACAGAACATTGTGCCTGCTTCATCCGACAAGGCATCTCCTCACAGCGAACTCGAACAACGTGTTATTGAGGTACTCAAAACGATTTTCGACCCTGAAATACCGGTGAATATTTACGATATGGGGCTTATTTATGAAGTCAAGGAGTATCCGATGAATAACGTGTATGTGCGGATGACTTTAACGACCCCGATGTGTCCGGTGGCCCAGTCGCTTCCTCAAGAAGTGGAAGAGAAGGTGCGTGGTGTGGAAGGCGTAAATGATGTTCACGTAGAACTTACTTTTGAACCACCGTGGGATATCAATATGATGACGGAAGAGGCTCGGATTGAATTGGGACTGTCTTAATCTTTACTGGTTAAAATAACTATTATGTCGATGTATCCATTAGATCTGGTTCAACCCATGATTGATGAACTGACATCATTGGGGTTTCAAGAACTCAAGACCCCGGAAGCGGTTGATTCGCTTTTACACAACACTGCGGGCACCGTGTTTGTGGTAATCAATTCGGTATGTGGTTGTGCGGCGGGGGCTGCCCGCCCCGGTGTGGCATTGGCATTGCAACAGGCGACTCACCGCCCGGATGTATTGGCCACGGTTTTTGCCGGTGTTGATATAGATGCTACGCGACGCCTTCGGGAATACACATTGCCCTATCCGCCCTCATCACCTTCGATGGCCCTCTTTAAAAACGGTCGCCTTGCCCACTTCATCGAACGTCACCATATTGAAGGTTATAGTCCCGAAGAGGTGGCGGCTAATGTGCTTAAGGCATTCGAAAAACACTGCGGATAAGCTCCTTTCTCTCGCAGACTCAATCGATCGATATAGGGGGCCGGTACCGCCTTTGTGGTGAAGGGGAACTAGGGTTCAGCAAGTGCGGAAATGGGCAATATATGTGGTCGGCATTGGCAAATGCTGCTTCAGCCATGTTCAGTAGGTCGGGATTCCTGTCGGTTCGCACACTATCACGAAAAGTTTTCTGCTCTTCACCTTGATTCCCTTTTACTTGAAATTAAACGGAGAGCAAGTGGGCCCTGCAGGACTTGAACCTGCGGCCGTTGGATTATGAGTCCAACGCTCTAACCACTGAGCTAAGGGCCCGTTTATTGCTAATGGCGGACGGCAAATTTAGTAAAATATCAGATTATCTACCGACTATTCATGGCAATCGGTTGTGGGAGTTAAATTCGGTGCTGAAGAGATTAAATTTGCAGCCGTTGGGGCATTAGCTCAGCTGGCTAGAGCGCCACGTTCGCAACGTGGAGGTCACCGGTTCAAGTCCGGTATGCTCCACCTCTTTGAATGTCATTGTGGGGAGCGATTGTTCTTGCCTACTTTGCTTTATTTCGTCGTTGTATCATGGTCTATGATTTCCCGAAAAATATGTCTCTGGCCTATCTCACACTAATTTTGCATGACGTACTATAAAAAAAGTAGTTCGGTGATTGATTTTTCGGAATACTCTATTGCCCGCGGTGCATTTGCGGGGGCGCGGGTACTAATTCGAGTTGACTATAATGTTCCGGTGGTGAATGGCCGCATCAGTGATGCCACACGTATTGAACGGTCGATGTCTACGGTCCAACGATTATTAGATGATAGAGCGGTGCTTATCTTAATGTCACATCGGGGGCGACCTAAGGGTCGAGATGCTCAACTATCGTTATTACCGGTAGCCAAGTACTTGCAAGAACGAATGAACGTGCCGGTAAGATGGATAGAAGAAATCAACGATGATCAGGCGGTAAAGCAGGTTCATCAAGCCAAGGGACCATGTATTTTTTTGCTAGAAAACCTCCGGTTTTATCCGGGCGAAAAGAAAGGAGATGCATCATTTGCTGCTGCATTGGCCCGTTACGGAACTCATTATGTGAATGATGCGTTTGGTACGGCTCATCGGGCGCATGCTTCGACAGCGATGATTGCCGAATGTTTCCCGGGGCGCAGCTATCTGGGAATGCTGATGCTCGATGAAATAACTCATCTTCACAAGGTTTTGAACGACCTGCGCCGTCCCTTTGTGGCAATTATTGGTGGGGCAAAAGTTTCAGATAAACTCAAAGTGCTGGAAAATTTAATTCCCAAAGTTGACCATTTGCTCATTGGGGGGGGGATGGCCTATACTTTCATTCGGGCGCGGGGTGGGCACGTAGGTGATTCTTTGGTAGAGAAAGATTTGTTACCGCACGTGGAGGCGTTAATGGACACTGCGGCTAGCTATCGGACGCATATCCACCTACCTGTAGACAGTGTCATCGCCGACCGCTACACTGCAGAAGCATCCACAGCCGTGACTCCGTCGGATGCCATTCCTAAGGGATGGATGGGTTTGGATATTGGCCCTAACGCACGCAAGGCATTTGCCGAAGTGATTCGAACGTCGGGCAAAGTCCTGTGGAATGGTCCGATGGGAGTATTTGAATGGCCATCTTTCGCAGAAGGCACCCGTGCAGTTGCGGAAGCGATCGGGGAAGCAACGTCCCATAAAGGGAGTTATTCGGTAGTAGGAGGGGGAGATTCTGTAGCGGCGATTAATCACTTCGGCCTGGCCGATCAGGTCTCTTTTATATCAACAGGAGGAGGGGCTATGTTGGAATTCATTGAAAATAAAGAACTTCCGGGTATTCGTGCGATTACTGGCCCCTATTTATAATAAGCCACCACAATACTCCTACTTTTGCGTCCTGCAATGGA
>CAYVLB010000133.1:0-3533 GCA_964452325.1 uncultured Sphingobacteriales bacterium
CAAAGGGATATTGAGAATACCAGCTGCGAAGCCTACCGGTAGACTGACGTATCCCCCAGTTCCAATTACCCAATCAGGCTGGAAGTGACGTAAGATACGGTAGGCGTGCCATGTCCCGGAGATTACTTTCCAAGGGAGTGATAAGTTGGCGATGATTTTTCCCCGTTGGAGTCCTGCAATAGGGATGACTTGCAGTTCGAACCCTTTATTAGGGATGATACGTGTTTCCATGCGTTTTTGGGCTCCGATGAATAGGATTTCTGCGGTAGGGTCGATGCGTTGGATGGTTTGGGCGATGCTGATGGCGGGGAAGATATGGCCGCCCGTGCCACCGCCCACCATAACGAATCGTTTAGGCATGGTGGGGTGTGAGTTGGGAATGGGGTGAAGGGTTTGTTGGGAGCGGTGGAACAGCTTGACGGTGAGCGGTGGCACGGGCGGCCACACTCTGAATCAGTCCAATAGCAATGCCAGTGATGATAATGGAAGTTCCGCCCATACTAATCAATGGAAGTGTTAAACCAGTTACCGGGAAAATGCCAACGTTGACCAGAATATGAAACACGGCTTGCATGACGATGTGAAGCGTTAGGCCAAGTGCTAAATACCGACCAAATCCGCCCGGCGCATGGTTAGCAATGCGCAGCCCAACTATAAAAAATGCCAGGAAAATCCCCCAAATAGCAAACATACCGTACCACCCGTATTCTTCGACGATAATAGCATAGATATAGTCTGAGAACGAATTGGGTAGGAAGTGGCGCAATGTGCTACCTCCGGGCCCTGTTCCGGTAATCCCTCCTCGATATAGTGCAATCATAGCTTGGGTGGCTTGATATCCTGGCTTGCCAGAGACCATCGCTTCGATTCGATTGTGCCATGTGACCGCACGCTCGATGCCCCATTTCGGACCCAGCCACAAAAAAAGCAACAATACAAAGGCTGTCATGACACCAGGACCCAATAAGTACGTTATGGAAAATCCCGCCATAAACAAGAGCACAAATGCGGTAAAGGCTGTAAGAATAGCAGTGGAAAGGTCGGTTGGCAATATAAGCCCTATAATCAAGGCAATGGGAAGCATGAAGCGAATTAGAACTTCATTCCACCGCATAAATCGGTTCGATCGGACCCCCCGAAGCCCCCCCTGAACGATGACCTTTCCTATGATTAATGTTGCCAATAGGGGAAAAGCAATCATAGCCGCAATAAGGTAAAGAAGTTGAACACCGCTGTCTCGGCTGTCGGTGGTTTTGCGCAAGACTTTTTTGATTCCTCGAATAATGCCGTCGATAAGTTGGAGAAGGAAAGATAAGAGGCTAGTACACACAATTTGAATTTTTCGAACAGCAGAGGTATTCCCATCAATGTGTTTTTTTATACCCAGCTGATAGGCTAAATAAAGCACCAGGACCAGTCGGGCCACATCAGAACTTTGCAGCTGAATTCCGACTCCTGGCAGGCGAATCCATCGACGAGCGGCATTGATTTCCACCCCAAAAAACAAGGTCAACACCAACAACCCCACTGCTCCCCAAAAAAGAACGCGGGGGACGAAGATTGCTAACTGGGAATAATCAAGCCGATGCACCGCATAAATGGTTCCTAAGGCTGCCAGCAGCATGGCCATATGTTTAATCCAAGGAGCAAACAACATACCTGTTCGATATCCCAGCACGGTGGAAGCCGATGCCATGGCCACCGCAGAAAACCCCATCATCACGATAGTAATGATCCATAATGCCCGATTGCCCCGAAAACGCAGATTCATTGGATAAGTTGTTGAACCGATTTTCGGAAGGCATCACCGCGTTGTTCGAAATTAAGAAACAGATCAAAGCTAGCACATGCTGGTGAAAGGAGAACGACTTCACCTGGACGGGCGATGTCAGCGGCTTGGCGAACAGCTGATTCCATATCTTCCGCATAACCGATGGGAATAATCCCGTCGAATGCGGCTTGCCATGCCGAACGGTGTGGTCCCAACACGATGATTTGGCGAACCCGACGACGGGCCAATTCAACCAACCGCCCATAGTCATTGCCTTTGTCAACTCCCCCGACAATCCAAATGATGGGGGAGTCAAAAGTAGATAAGGCATAGTAAGCCGCATCTACGTTAGTGGCTTTGGAATCGTTATAGTAAGCAACGCCACGATACGTAGCCACATATTCGATTCGGTGAGCAACAGGGGAAAATGTGGCCACTGCTTCCTCCAACACTGCGGGGGAAGGTGCCTCCTGAAGTGCCGAAATTACAGCCATTACCGCTGCTGCAATGTTGAGCTGATTATGCGAACCAATGATACGGCGCTTCGCAAGTTCAAAAGAAACTACTGTGCCTGACCATCGAACATAAAGACAATTCCCTTCCCACCAGGCATCGACCGATGAATGAGGAAATAACCCGAACGTGTGGAGTTGACTAAGGTAATGCCCTTGGTCGAAACGATGAAGAAGATCGGAATTATCTCCTGGCAAGATGGCAATGTCGTGGGGGGTTTGAAAATCAAAAAGGTGGAATTTGGCAGCAGCGTAAGCATCCAGTGATCCATGCCGATCCAAGTGATCTATGGTTATATTGGTGATCACACCCACGTTGGGACGAAACCGTCGGATATGTTCTAACTGAAAGCTCGACGTTTCAATTACCCGATATTCTACCGGTGCGTTTTCTTCTGCCAAACGTCGGGCATAAGAAATCCCCATATTACCCACGGGCACAGCTTTTTTACCCAATCGATTGAGTATATGTGCAATCAGCAACGTAGTAGTTGTCTTGCCGTTGCTACCCGTGATTGCAATCACCGGTGCGGTATCATAACGGAACGCAAAATCAATCTCACCTTCAATGGGCGTATGTGCATCTTTTAGTTGTTGGATCCATCGATGGGCGGGTGGAATGCCAGGACTTATCACTGCCAATGCCCAGTACGTTTTGGGCAGTACCGAGGCATTTTCCCAATAGGTAATCTGACGATGTGCCAGCTCTGCCTTTCGAGATTCATGAATGGTCCCTTCATCTACCACGTGGGGGGTCCATCCCTGTTGGGCTGCCAACAGTGCAGCCCCCACACCGCTTTCCCCTCCGCCAATAATCAGTAAAGGGCGTTCCATTATCGTATTTTCAGGGTGAGTATGGAAAGAATAGCCAACACGCCGGCTACAATCCAAAAGCGCGTGACGATTTTCGGTTCGGGTATTCCTAACTTCTGAAAATGGTGATGAATAGGGGCCATGCGAAAAATTCGACGGCCTTTGCCATATCGACGGCGGGTATACTTAAAATAGCTTACCTGAATGATTACCGATAACGTCTCGATGAGAAATATGCCCCCGAGCAAAGGCAAAATCAGCTCTTTGCGAACCATCACCGCCATAATGCCAATAATACCTCCCAACAGCAAACTTCCCGTATCCCCCATGAACACCTGAGCTGGGTACGAATTGTACCATAAAAAACCGATACACGCCCCAATAAGTGCTGCCGCATAAATGGTCAATTCGCCCAGATTAGGGATATACATAATCTG
>CAYVLB010000134.1:0-3503 GCA_964452325.1 uncultured Sphingobacteriales bacterium
GAGGCCGCTGCACAAGGAATCATGGCAGGCATTAATGCGCATCGTAAAATCCATGGAGAAGCCCCCATTGTTTTAGGACGTGACCAAGCCTATATCGGAGTGCTTATTGACGACCTTATCACTAAAGGCACCGATGAACCTTATCGTATGTTCACATCCAGAGCGGAATTCCGTATTCTCTTACGTCAAGACAATGCCGACCGACGCCTTACGCCCTTGGCGTATCAATGGGGATTGGCAAAAGAAGAACGCTACCAGCGCGTCCAAGCCAAATCGACAGCCATCTCCCAAATCATCAACTTCCTCCGTACTGAAAATGCCGAACTCGATGACCTAAACGCCATCCTTCAATCGCAAGGCCAAGCACTGTTATCGCAAAAAGTCAAAATTTACCAAGTGCTGGTTCGGCCCGGCGTCTCGATTGAACAAATGCGGCAACACATTGTTCATTTAGACAATTTCCTGCGGCAATTCGACGACGAAATCATAGAAGCAGCTGAAATTGAAGTGAAATACGCCGGTTACATCCGCAAAGAAAAAGAACGGGCAGAACGCCTTCAACGACTCGAACATATCCGCCTGCCCGAACATATTGACTATCATCAACTGAAAGGTCTCTCCTACGAAGCTCGGGAAAAGCTAACCCGTCACCGACCTGCCACACTTGGTGAGGCCCGTCGCATTAGCGGAGTTCGTCCCGCCGACATTTCCGTCCTTCTTGTATATTTCGGCAGATGAGAGCCTTCAGGGGAGGCTGGACCATACTTATCCTCCAAGCCTGTGCCGTCATTTCATCTCCATCTGGAGGTCCTCCTGATACCCATCCCCCCCAATTACTCCAAACCCATATCGACACTTCCAGCCATTCTATCCGCTTGCAATTCGACGAATATATTGCGACGACTTCTTCACCGTGGGTCCTTAATCCCGGTGGGATAAGGGTCTTACCCAAAGTAAGAGGAAATACGCTACACATCCAATACCCTGATTCACTGCGACCTGACCCCGGATTTGTCCTCTCTGTCACCGAAGGGGTCAAAGATCTCACCGAAGGCAATATATTACCACAGCTAAGTATCTGGATTGCGACTGACTCTACACAACATCCTCCCCGCGGCAGTTTATCATTACACCTCCAACGTTTTGGAACATCAACCCCATCTTCCAAAGCACGCATTGAACTGTTCACTTCTCAAGGCACCTTCATTACGTGGGCTAACACACGTGGCGAAGCGTTCTTCCATTACCTCCCATCTGGTCCCAGTACGCTAATTGCCTACGAAGAGAGCCTTGTTAATCAACGGCCGGACCCTTTCGAATGGCAACTGTATGATACCATCCGAATTCTCGATTCGCTGCACACTTCCATTATTCGTTGGCTCCACCGCCCTCCTCAATGCCGCATCTCAGCAATCCGTCCCCTCCACTTCATGTTGTGGGAGATTCAATTCGAAGGCCAACCATCTAATATCAAAATAACATCACCCATTGACCCCAACCACTGGACTACTGCACATCCTTCACCCACCACGCTGTGGCTATGGATAGATTCGACAGTTCCCCTACCTGCCACCTTGCACTTGCAATGGGCTGATGGAGATTCTACCATTCGCTTACTATCCAGAGCGGCCAGTCGCCCTTCTTCCCCCATTCACAATATTGAATGGGACCCTTTCCATCCCCATCGCCTAAAAGCATTGGTTGTATACCCTATCAAAGGTTCCAACGTACCCACCCCTTTCACACACGCCGATATACCATGCGACTCTTTGCATGAAGGTTTTCCCGTGAGCATATGGCACTCCGATCGTCCTTTCATATGGATAGACACTCCAATATCCGGACTGACTTGTTGGCGATTCCCCCGTAACATATTTCGCTGGGCTCCCCTCAACCAAAACACTTGCTTCTGCGCCCCTGTTCCGCCTGCACCCATCCAAGCCACTTTTGAACTTCACACGGAGGAGGATGGCCGCTATCGCCTGCAAATCTCCGACACCCAGATGTTCCACGTGGAACATCCCATCGCGCCCCATACCCCCCTTACATTATGGTTAGCACCCGGGACATACCATGCATGGGTTTATCAAGACGACGCCCCTACAAACCAGTGGTACGACCCCGGCAGCCCCGAAACCCAACATCCTGCCGAACAGCTAATCTCTTATCAAAAGATTCAATTGTCTTCTCGATTCCATGCAACTACGATTCTACTAAATCAACACAACACCCATCATCCCAACAATAAACGCAAGTAGAAAAAGGGGTTTTTCAATACATTGCGGGCCGACACATCCAGTACCATTTCCGAAACCTTACGGCGTGCATACGCGCTCATGCTGAATCGACGCAAAAGCCAGCTAAACACCCGCGGATGGGATGCCAACCGCTGTAGGAAAATGCCCAGCGCAAGCTCTTGCTTCAGGTCTGTCTGAAGCTGACGCACATATTGGTATAGCGCCGAAGCGGTATAGTTTTTGGCTTTGCCCACAACCTCTGCTGCCCGCTTACCCGAAATAAGGGCGTTCCCAATTCCTTCACCAGTAAAGGGGTCCACTAACGAAGCTGCATCACCCACCAACATAAAAGCATCGCCCACGATATCCCATCGCCCCTCAAAAATCGGGATTGGCCATCCACGAGGCGAAGACAACAATTCTGCATTTTTCATCCGCTCAGCAAACGGCGGCATGCGGAGATAACGAAACAATCGCTTTCGAATCGGCTCATTAAGCTGCCCAGCCTTAATCCCTAATCCCACATTTGCCCGACCATTTGCCATTGGGAACAACCAAAGATATCCCGGGGCAATGTCTGCCAAAAAATGCAACTCTATCGTATGCACGTCCAAAGACTTCACGCCTTGATAATAAGCACGAACTGCTATTACTTCCTCGGTGCTGCGCATAGATTTTCTCTGACGACGCATCCAAAAAGAGCGTGCCCCATTGGCTACAATTAGACAACGTGCCCGAATTATTTCGCCATTTGCCGACAACAATGCCCAGCTATTTACCTCCCATCGGGCACTTCGGATTCGCAATCCTGGCATCCAGGTAACATAAGGAGACCGCACAGCCCGCCGCAAAAGAAGTTCGTCAAAATCCGCACGGGCTGCCACAAACCCATTTAATGGAGTAGCATCTCCGGGATGAAATTGAAGTTGCAAAGCATCACCTTGGGCCGAGATTAAGCGCATGTAGCGGACAGGATGAATGGCTTTTTCAATCAGCAGATCGTCCACATCATTCCCCAACAGGCTCCGCAATACATACACTGCCTTGCCACTAAAAGCATCGCCACACACCTTGTCTCGGGGGAAAACACAGGCATCAATCAAAGCATGCGCACACCCTTGCCGACTTAGTTGAAGACTAGCAGCAAGGCCTGCCGGACCTGCTCCCAGCACGGCAACCTCAAAAACATGCATAAACAAAGAAAGAAACGATGATCGATTTCCCCACCTTTTGTTAGGCAACACGCCTCAACAACATATTGCAAGC
>CAYVLB010000135.1:0-3401 GCA_964452325.1 uncultured Sphingobacteriales bacterium
ACCATCAATGCATGGGCCTGGTGATAGACAGTGGGCATTTGCGAGTGGGGAACAACTCCATGTAGATGAATGGCTTTTGCAAGTCTTTTGCGCTGGATTTGTCGGGTAAACCTCCGGCTCCCTTTGCTATTGCCCACCACATGCCATCGTGTAGAAGGATGTTTCCAATGTACTTTAGCAAACGCTTTTAGGGCAATGTCTATTCCTTTTACGGGATGCAACCATCCTACGGTAAGGAACGTGAAGGGTGGTTTGGGAGGAAATGGGGCGGGTGAGAAGTGAGAAGGGTCCACTGCATTAGGGATTACAGTGGGAAGCACGTTAAGGGATGCCCATTGATAGATACGTTGAGCAAGAATCTGTGAAACAGCTGCTACACGGCGGGCTTGCTGAAACGCTAGTTGTAGGTCGGTGGCAAATTGATTAACGATGGGGTCGGTGTCAGGTGTTAGGAAACGTCCGCGATGTTCGGCAATCACGTAAGGAATGCCGAATTGGGGAGCCATTTTGGCAACAGCAATGCCTGCAGGGAGGGCAGAAAGTCCGTAGATAATATCCGGTCGGAACGTTTTGATGGCTCGACAAAGGTGTTGCTCATAGGCGGATATCCACCGGCGGATATTCCAAGCGTCTAATCGGGGCCATCGATAAATGAAGTGATGCTCCTCTTGCCATTTTGTAGGGAGATTCGGGATATGACGATGTCGGTTTCTCCAATCTATCCAATGAAGCGCTACCACGTAAATCGTATATCCGTATTGGGCCAATTGTCGAATTTGTGATTGGAAGAATCCGCCCCCTGAAGGCGGATACCACGAGGGAGCTACTAAAACCTTCATGTGAGGGGGGGCTGATGCATTGCTTCACTGGCTTGAAGGATTCGGAAATACCATCGCAACAGTAATAGGAGGGAAAGGGTTCCGGTCATCGAATAACCTACAAGGGATGCCTCGACAGTCCCATAAAGAAGTCCCCCTCCAATACCCAGCAGGCGCACTACAAATAAAAACACTTCCCAGAGCAATGCTTCCCGTTGCCGATTGAGAAGGTTGGGCAAGAAACTTAGAGGTGCGGTAAACCATACCATAAACAGCCAAGGGAGGAGATATCGAAGGTAATATCCTGCCGGTTCCCATACCTGCCCGAAAAACCATGCAAATATTTGCGGTGCCCAGATGCCAAGGGGAATAAAAAGCACCGATCCGTAGAGGGCTTGTTTCAAGGTGATGCGCTGGAGCCAGTGAGAGGTTGGCCTACGATCGTGGAGGTGAGCCATTACTTCTCGGGAGAGGACAGGATATATCGATCCGTTCCACCACTGGATGCCCTTTGACACTTTGCCAATGGCTACGGATAGTTGTCCTACCGTTGTTTGACCAAAAACAGGACCGAGTATCAGGTAGGGAAGGTTGCCCGTTCCAAAATTCAACAAGGCATGAGGAAGGTTAAACATGGGGAAATGCCGGAATCGTTGGAGGACGTTTTGGGGCGTGGGTAAGTGGTGATGGCGAAGTATGTCAAGGGGAGGATGCAACCATATGATGCCTGCCAGGTGTGCGACAAGGAATCCCATTGACAATCCTTTGTCGGTAGGTCCGAAGATCCATGCCCACGTGATGGCCGTTAATGGTGATCCAAGGCCCACCACCACTTGGGCAGCAGCGGTACGGGTATAATGACGGTGTCGAATTCGAAGTTGAAAGAATAGCTGGTATAGGGCAATGCCCATGCCGACCAGAAGCCCCCAACCCAAGTGATGTGCCACAGGGGAATCTGCCGCCCAAGTGGTGGTGGGCAGCCAGATCACCCCACCGATGATCATGATTATTGCCATTGCCCCCAATGCAGTGCGAACTACTCCATATGCCCATCTTTCCTCTCGTGGAATAATCACGGCATATTCGAGGCGGAGCGTACTCACGGTTGCAACTATGCCAGCGACAATCATTATAAAAGCGAATCCGCCAAAGTGAATGGGAGCATATAAGCGGGTAAGGACAGGCACCAGGGCCAATGAGACAATTTGCACCAATCCATTGCCCGTAGCCAAAGCTGCTACACCGCGCCAGAAAATACTATGTTGCCACATGAGGCGCGATCAGAGCCCAACTTACCGACGTCGCCGGCGACTTGGCCGTAGAAAATTGCCTAACACACTACGAACCACTCGCCCCACCACCATAATGGCTACACTACGGACTACCGACCGAACTACCGATTCACCCAACGACATGCGTCCACGCCGTTTCGCCTTTGCTTGCACTTCTTTGGCTTCCTCAGCTTCAGCAATGCGCTTTTCCGCACGTTTTCGAAGTACCTCATAGGCCGACTCCCGATCGATGGGGTCTTCATATTTACCGTAGAATGGGCTTTGTTGGATTAATTGGTGTCGTTCATCGTTAGTCGCAGGCCCAATACGTGAGCGTGGCGGACATATTAAAGTGCATTCGACCATTGATGGAGCACCTTTGGAATCGAGGGATGAAACCAGTGCCTCTCCCACACCCAGCTGTGTGATCATCTCCCCAGTCTCAAAAGCTGGATTAGGGCGGAATGCTTGCGCCGCCGCTCTAACGGCTTTTCGCTCGCGGGGAGTGTAAGCCCGCAATGCATGCTGGATACGATTACCTAGCTGGGCTAATACCGAATCTGGGATATCCATGGGATTCTGGGTAACAAAGAAGATTCCGACTCCCTTTGAACGGATGAGCTTGACGACTTGCTCAATTTTTTCTAACAACGCTTTAGGTGCATCCGAAAATAAGAGATGGGCTTCGTCAAAGAAAAAAACCATACGGGGTTTATCAAGATCTCCCACTTCAGGAAGTTCTTCAAACAACTCTGCCAACAACCACAGAAGGAATGTGGAATACAGGCGGGGATTTTGCATAAGACGATCGGCCGCCAGAATGTTGATATAACCTTTGCCATCAGAGGTGGTCCGCATAAAGTTGGTGATCTCGAATGCAGGCTCCCCGAAAAAATGCTCACCACCTTGTTGTTCAAGTACTAATAATCGGCGTTGGATGGCTCCTACCGATGCCGTACTGATATGGCCGTATTCGAGGCTGAGGGATTTGCGTTGTTCTCCAATGTATTGGAGTAGGGCCCGTAAATCTTTTAGATCCAATAGGAGCATTCCTTCATCGTCGGCCACTTCAAATGCAATATTTAAGACGCCTTCTTGGGTTTCATTAAGATTGAGCAGACGAGATAGCAAGAGCGGACCCATCTCCGAAACGGTGGTACGGATTGGATGTCCTTCACGACCCCACAGATCCCAGAATATGGTGGGCATTCCCTCAAAGGCGAAATCGGTAATGCCAATTGTGCGGATGCGTTCATCAATTTTCGGATGAGAACGGCCCGCCTGGCTAATGCCCGATACATCACCTTTGACA
>CAYVLB010000136.1:0-3364 GCA_964452325.1 uncultured Sphingobacteriales bacterium
CAGGTAATGCGGTAGGATAAAGGTAGCCATTCGTTCACCGAAGGCATGGCTGGAATCGCAAGGCAGCTCATTCGGAAGATTGTCAATGGTCATCATGTCGACGGAATGTGTTGTAAAGGGGATTGTCTCTTGGAAGGTATGCAGGTCTACGCCGTAATAGGGTTTGTCGGACGTGGTGCTTCGAAACGTAAAGGGTAGGGAGCCGTCAATGTCTACTGAGATGTCTGCAATGATGCGGATGCGAAAATCCGCATGTACGTCTTGCCGCGTAAATAGTCGGGGATAGCGTGGATCCCAATAGATGCCGTGAATTAGCACGTCGGCAGTGGATAGAAAACGCCGAAAGTTGCTTTCGTATTCTTCGGGATGGGCATAAAAATGGCGACGGTCGAACGGGCGCCCGTCTCGATGGCGGTATATTTCGGGCGAGGATACTACCGTATAGACCGCACGGTCGAACTGCTTTTGGTGTATGAAATCATCCAGGGGAATACGGGGAATACCCGCATCGCGGAGAATGCGTTCGACCCCTTGTCCTACCCGTCCCCGGCCGGTTACTAATATTTTCACCGGGGGGATGGCGAGGGTAGGATAAATGCGGCGGATTTCTTCGTACGTTCGAAAATCTTTGGCTTGGGGGAGTACATATGTTTGATACCGTTTACCGATCATGATTAAGGCATAGTGAGCGCCTACCATTCCAGCAAATTGACCGAATCCGATCAATCGCTGCCCCGATTCGTTTTTGAGCAATTCATAGTCGATAAGTCGAATGCGTCGCTCCAAAACGGTTTGGAGTAACTTCTGGTTATACGGCTGCTTTTTAATGGTATGCGAAAAAAACATATAGGTTTTCTGAGGCATGAGAAAGTCGGGTGGGACTTCTTTTACTCCAATTAAAAGGGAGCATTCGGAGAGGTTGTTGGTCAGTGAAATCCCCACTTGTGCATATTCGTTATCGGCAATACATCGGACAGGAGAAGGCTCGACCACCACCTCCGCAAGCCCTTGATTGAGCAGGTGTAGGGCATGTAGGGGAGGTAAAGGAGTACGTCGATCCGGCGGATTTTTACGTTCTCGAATGATACCGATCTTTATGCGCATGTTCCGTTATATGAGTTGAAAAAAAACGAATGCAAAAGTAGGCAAGTGCTACTTTGGCAACCTGCCATGAAAGAATGACCGAAACAGGGCACGGATTGACAGTGGCGCACGTGGCAAGCCGACGAAACGACCTATTCACATGCCGAAGTAGCATCTTATTCGAAAGTGGCAAAAAAGTTGTGATAAGAAGGGAGAACTAAAAATTTAACAGCTATGGTACTCGTAAGAAGGAGCTTGGTCGGAACGGAAATGCCTCGGACATTTTCCGAAATTTTAGATCGCTTTTTTAATGAAGCTGTACGCAAGCCGATGACTACCTTTTCGCCAACTGTCGACATCATTGAGCGAGAAGACGAATATGAAATTGACCTTTACCTGCCAGCTGTCAATAAGGAAGATGTGACCATTAAAGTGGAGGGCAACGTGTTGACAGTACGTGGTGAGCGTAAGTTTAAACATGAAGAAGGAAAGGAAAACTACTTGGTGGTCGAGTCGGCATACGGAGAATTTGAACGTGTATTCACGTTGCCGGAAAATGCGGATGCCGAGAAAATCAAAGCGCGCTACGAAAATGGCGTACTGAAGCTTTTCATTCCAAAACGGGAAGAAGAAAAAGCCAAACAGATTACCATTGAATAAGCAAAGTAAGGGGTATGTGCCAAACGCAAAACGGCAACAGCCTTCTAGGCTGTTGCCGTTCATTTTTGGCAGGGTGTGTGGAAAGGATGGCAGGAAATATGCGCAAAAATGACAATTGCCTCAGATGGCACAACCTATGCCAAGGAAAGGAGACGCAAAAAAAGAGTGCGCTATGTCAGTCAACATCAAGCCATTAGCTGATCGAGTTATTATCAAGCCAGAACCCGCAGAGGAAAAGACTAAGTCGGGGATTATCATTCCTGATACTGCGAAAGAAAAGCCGCTGAAAGGTGAGGTCGTTGCCGTCGGGCCAGGGAAAAAGGATGAGCCTACCACAGTAAAGCCAGGGCAAAAAGTGCTTTATGGTAAGTATGCAGGTACTGAAATTACCATTGACGGGGAGGAATATCTTTTCATGCGAGAGTCCGACATCTTAGGCGTTTTGGACAGCTAAGCTACGCATGGCAATTGAACTCTCTTAAATTCATTAAACCAATTTAAAAAGCAATCAATCATGGCGAAGCAAATATTGTTCGACAGCAAAGCACGGGAAGAACTCAAACGGGGCGTTGATATTTTGGCCAATACTGTAAAGGTGACTTTAGGCCCCAAAGGACGCAATGTGATCATTGAAAAGAAATTTGGAGCTCCCCACGTGACCAAGGATGGGATCACGGTGGCGAAGGAGGTTGAGGTGAAAGACCCGATGGTTAACCTCGGTGCCCAAATGGTGAAAGAAGCGGCATCCAAAACTTCCGATGTGGCTGGGGATGGAACGACGACTGCCACAGTTTTGGCTCAGGCAATGATCGATGAGGGGATCAAAAACATCACCTTTGGTGCCAACCCGATGGATGTCAAGCGGGGCATCGATATGGCCGTAGTGAAAGTGGTCGATGCCCTCAAAGGGATGAGCATCGAAGTGGGGGATGATATGGATAAGATCCGTCAAGTGGCAGCAATATCCGCCAACAATGATGAAGAGATTGGCACGCTCATTGCCGAAGCTATTTCAAAAGTGGGCAAAGAAGGAGTTATCACTGTTGAAGAAGCCAAGGGAACAGAAACGTACGTAGACGTTGTGGAAGGAATGCAATTCGATCGAGGATACCTCTCACCCTATTTCATCACTAACCCCGACAAAATGACAGTGGAGCTGGAGAATCCGTACATTCTGATTACGGATCGGAAAGTCTCCAGCATGAAGGATCTTTTGCCGATTCTTGAACGTGTGGTGCAAAGTGGTCGTCCGCTCTTGCTCATTGCAGAAGACGTTGAAGGTGAAGCGTTGGCAACATTGGTAGTAAATAAATTGCGGGGCTCGTTGAAGGTGGCTGCTGTTAAAGCGCCTGGTTTTGGAGATCGGCGCAAAGCCATGCTCGAAGATATTGCCATCCTCACTGGTGGCGTGGTCATCAGCGAAGAAAAAGGCTACAAGCTGGAAAGCGCTGATATCTCCTACCTCGGCCACGCCGAAAAAGTGGTCATTGACAAGGATAATACTACCATTGTTAATGGCAAAGGACGTAAGGAGGATATCGAGGCACGCATCAAGCAAATCAAAGCCCAAATCGAAACCACTACTTCCGACTACGACAAAGAAAAACTCCAAGAGCGCTTG
>CAYVLB010000137.1:0-3333 GCA_964452325.1 uncultured Sphingobacteriales bacterium
TCGGCTGATTTCATTATCGAGTTAGGGCCCGGTGCTGGACGTCAAGGAGGTCAGGTTGTTTTTCAAGGACCCATTGATCAATTTATCAAAACCAACACCCGTACCAGCTGCTACCTACGGAAAGAATGCAAGGTCGTCCGTAGCATGCGCCGACCGCTCCCCAACGATTCCACTCAATGGTTTGAATGGTATGGCATGCATAAACACAACCTACAACACATCGACGTACGCCTGCCCCAAGGATGCCTAACCGTTATCTCTGGTCCTTCGGGATCAGGGAAGTCAACACTCATGCAAGAAATAATGTATCCTTCCCTTCAGGGATTCGCCACCGAATACTACCAACAACGCCGCGGCCCTTCGGTGGGATGGACCGATCTTATCGACCAAAAAAGTATTGCTCGCTCTTCACGCTCTAATGTAATGAGCTATGTGGGCCTTTACGCTCTCATACGCAAGTTGTTCAGTCGCCAGCCCACAGCTCGACTTAACAATCTTTCAGCAGCCCACTTCTCGTTCAATTCAAAAGAAGGTCACTGCCCCACTTGCAAGGGGAAAGGTGTTGTTCACATCGACCTTCAATTCTTAGCACCCATTGAAGTTACCTGTGAGGAATGCAAAGGGCAACGTTTTAAGCCGGAAGTGCTGGAAGTAAAGCTGCATGACCTAACCATTGCCGATGTATTCAATCTCGACGTTGATGCTGCTTCGGAAATCTTTGCTTCTGAAGAAGACATGGCTCCTTACTTCGATACCCTCCGGCAAGTCGGCTTGGGCTATCTGTTGATGGGGCAAACCACTGCCTCTCTCAGCGGAGGAGAATTACACCGACTAAAAATTGCCTACCATTTGCTCCACCAGTCCGATGTCCCCGGCATTATCTTTTTCGATGAACCTACCATCGGATTGCACTTCGAGGATATTAACACCCTCTTTCAAACGTTCGATCAACTACTAAAACAAGGACATACCCTCGTAGTTATTGAACATCACCCCGCCGTAATCACGCAGGCGGATTGGATTATCGAATTGGGACCCGGCGGCGGGACACAAGGCGGCAGGCTAATATATCAGGGGCCTCCTCGTAGAACAACTTAAAGAAAAGTCGCGGGGGGAGGAATCGAACCTCCGACCTTTGGGTTATGAGCCCAACGAGCTACCTCTGCTCTACCCCGCAATTGAATGGTGCGAATTTACAATCTCCAATCCCAATTTGGAGCATCCAAATCATGAAATTAATGACGTCTTCGAATGCGGTCTACCAGCGAAGAGGTAGAGTATCCCGACACAAACGGAAGAATCACCACTTTTCCGCCTTGCTTCTCGACAACATCCCTGCCCACCACATCGTCCAGGTGGTAGTCTCCTCCTTTCACCAAAATGTTCGGAGCCACCTCACGAATCAAGTGGTACGGCGTATCCTCCTCAAAAGGGACGACCAAATCGACAAAAAATAGTGTTGCCAACTGAAACATTCGGTCGGATAACGGTAAAATTGGACGATGAGGTCCCTTAAGACGCTGAACAGATACGTCCGAATTCACCCCAACAACGAGCCGATCGCCCAGTGCGGCTGCTTCCGCTAAATACGTAAAATGCCCCCGATGCAACAAGTCAAAACAGCCATTGGTGAAAACAATCGTCCGAACACCTTCCCGACGCCATTGACGAACCTGCCCCGCAGCTGCCTTTGCATCCCGCATCAGTTTTGCATGAATCCGTTTGAGGGGATGCATTAAAGGGCCGTTTTTCGGTGATAGTGATAGAAATACCATGGCAATGACACCATCCCAAGTAACACGATCAACAACATTTGCGAAGTATGCATCACAAGGGCCATCGTCATGCCTTGTTCCCAGGGGATACCATACAAGCCGAAGGCCGTAGCTGCCGCCCAATGGTACGTGCCAATCCCCGCCTGTACAGGCATAATAAATCCAATGCTACTGACAGTAAACACTGTTAGCCCCGCCACCGGGGACAAGCCCGAGGTAAAATCGAATGCAAAAAAGGGCAGATAGGTCATCATCCAATATAACGCCCAAATGGAGATACTTTGCAACCAAAACAATGCCGGCCGACGTACCCGACGAAGCGTGGCCACACCTTGTACAAATTGACGCAACTTTTCACGCACCTTTACCATTAACGGCATATCCCGAAACCGATGCATCAGCATCCACACAACGATCCCTCCCATCCCTATTCCTATACTGCCAGCCACCAGCAGCGTTCCAGAAGGGGCTGCCAATCTCAATGAGCCCATCCAATTCGTTAACAGGTCAAATTCCAATATCAGGTTAAACAACACAAGTCCTGCCAAAAACAACAAATCGAGTCCACGTTCGGCAACCACCGATCCCAACAATGTGCTGATTGGCACCCTTTCCAAACGATTCAATGCCACGCAACGGGTCACTTCTCCAGCCCGTGGCAAGACCATGTTCATCAAATAGCCCAAAATCAGGGAATGGTACGTAACGGTAGTAGTAACCGGATATCCAATACCTTCCAGAAGGAGTTTCCAGCGTGCCCCACGAATCACATGACTGATCCATGTTACAAACAGCGCCAAAACAATCCATTCGTATCGGGCGGTCATCAAATAATGGCGCACCACCAAAAAGTCAATCCCCCGTAGTGCCCAATAGAGCAAAAACACGCCCAATGCGAAAAATGCAATGTACTGCAGCGTACGTTGTATCCTACCCACATCCAAGAAATTACAAGCTATACCCGATTATGCTCATCCGGGAAAACAATTTGAGGACGATAGTGAGCAGCCTCCTCTGGAGATATCCATCCATAGGCAACGATGATGATGATATCTCCCACCTGGCATTTTCTGGCGGCCGGGCCATTCAATGCAATCGTCCCACTCCCCGCTGCCGCTTTAATGACATAGGTTTCCAGACGTTCACCATTATTCACGTTCACCACTTGCACGCGTTCATTCTCATAGATCCCTGCTGCGTTCATTAATGCTTCGTCGATCGCAATACTTCCCACATAGTGCAAATTGGCTTCCGTTACTCGTGCCCTATGAATCTTAGCACGCATTACCTGAATCCACATCCGCAGATTGGCTTTTGATCATAATCGGCCAATTATCGATGAGGCGCACGCCCTCAACGTAAACGGCGCTGCAAAGTAATGAATTCTTCGAGGGGTATCCTTCAACTGTTTCAAATGTCTCAGGGTCCACCAGTTCCAGGTATTCAACAATCAATCCCTTGTGTTCCAAATCTCGTCGGGATTGTGCCAGCACTTCTTCCACAGGCTCTCCTTGAACAATTCGGCGGCCAGCCAATTGCAATACCCGAGGCAAATTCG
>CAYVLB010000138.1:0-3314 GCA_964452325.1 uncultured Sphingobacteriales bacterium
CCGATG
The DNA here is from genome assembly GCA_964452325.1 of uncultured Sphingobacteriales bacterium. Taxonomy (GTDB): domain Bacteria; phylum Bacteroidota; class Bacteroidia; order JAADEI01; family JALVCQ01; genus JALVCQ01. Next base: position 7 of record CAYVLB010000138.1, read on the forward strand.
TTGATCGATCGATAGGGCGTATCGCTTTAGAAATTCATATAACGGCATGTTGAAATTGCTACTCGTCGGGACGTCGGGCAACATTTCTTCATCGGGGATATGGTGTTGGAATTTGACGGCATCTGCTCCACACAGCTTAGCGTGTAATGCCATTTCTTTAGCTCGGTTCAGGTCCCCCAAGTGATTATCACATGCTTCGGCAATAATGTAGCAGGGATGTCCATCCCCGATTAAACGACCGTTAATTGCGATGGTACGAACCGTTTGGCTCATTGGAATTATATTGTTTATTGCCTCAAAATTAGGAGAAAAGCATTGTATACTTCTTACTTAGTGATAGATCGTTTATTTGTTGTGTTGCATCCTAAATCGGGCCCATTCCAAATCTTGATAGGTGTCGATATCGAGTAATAGGTCTTGAGGTACTTCATAAGCCATCACACGTTTGCCATATAACTGCCCGTTTTCGATAATTCGGCGCTGGGTCACATAGACCAGCCCGTTCTGTACCCATACGGGCTGTTGGTGATGTCTTCCTTTTCGGCCATCCATTGTTTGCCCTTCCAGATAGGGATAGAGCCACTTACCTTTTTTGTATAGCAGTTCCTCGGGATGAAATATATGCGGGACTTTGGAGACGGTAACCAAGCTATCGGGTTGTTCTTTGATGAACTGTTGGATGGCCTCACTGACGAGCGAAGGCGTTCGCAACGGTGCGGTAGGTTCTAACAATACGCATGCTTCATAGTTGATTCCTAGCTCTTGCGTAATCCTTGACAGCTCTTCTGTCATCACTTGAATGGTTGGTACCCGATCTCCACTTAGATGGGATGGTCTTAACCATGGCACTTCTATTCCATAGCGGCGTACTTCTTTTTGGATTTCAGGGCTATCGGTACTTACGAATATGAATCCGATTTCTTTGACCTCCAGGGCGGTTTTCACGGCCCATCCTACCAACGAATGTTCGCCGATGGGTTGGAGGTTTTTGCGGGGAATCCGTTTTGACCCTCCCCGTGCGGGGATAAAGGCCACAAACGGGACTACTTTTTGATTGGGTCCTTTCGCTTCCTTTAGGGGTGTGTCATCTTCTCGTGTGTAAATTTCCACATGAAGTGTATAGGGATTGTGGTAAGCGATTTGTATAACCTTCCGTTGGTCATCCACAATCGGTACTGCCAGCAGATATGGCTTTTGGCGCAGAATTTGTTGTGCTTCATCTACGGAGGTTGCAAATGTGGGATTTAAATTAATCCACGACTGGACAGGGGCATCTATGCGTGGAGAAGTCAGGAGTGCTCGACGAATGTCTCCATCCGAAAGCACCCCCATCAAATGCATTTCCTCATCAACCACAAACACAATCCCCCGACGGGACGAAGTCATCATAATTAGCGCATCCCGCAAGGGTGCATGCACCGACAGTAAAAAACTTTGCATGTGATCAGTCATCTAATAGGTCATTCTTTTGTTGAGGAGGTGATTGTCGATTGTAATATCTTTTAATATCTCGACGATTCGCTGTGCAGCTTTTCCATCTCCGTAGGGGTTTTTGCAGTTCTGTGCTTTTGCTTTGAATTCCGGCGACATTGCTTTCATGATTGCTTGGTATATGCGTTCTTCGTCATAAGGTACATTAATGACGTTGTCAGCCTGGGGTCGTCCTTCTTGTCGTTTTCCGATGTTAATTGCCGGTAGTCCAAAAGTAGGAGCTTCCAGGATGCCGCTACTGGAATTGCCCACAATGGCTTCACTTCTACGCATGAGCCCAAGATAATCCTCTCGGGGGAGGTTTCGGAAGAGCATAATGTTGCTTCCTCGTAGTGAAGCGAGGGCTTTGCGAATTTGTAAACTACCCGCATCTGCATTAGGATAAATCATCACTGTCTTCAGGCCTACCCGTTTTAGTACATTTAATGTGATGATGATATGGTCGTTAAGGTGTTCTTCTTCTTCGGTGACCGGATGTTGTACGGCCAATAGGAGAGGCTCTTTATCGGATAATCCGAATTTTCGGTTGAGCTCTTGTCGAGGCGTATATTGTCCTTCGACCAGTTCGTCTAATTGGGGTGCACCTGTCACAAAAATTCGGAAATCTTCTTCTCCCATATTGCGTACTCGGCGGGCAAAATCTTCGTTAGCGGCAAAGTGAATGTGTGCCAATTTTGTGATTGCATGTCGGACGATTCCGTCAATGTGTCCTGAAAGCTCACCGGCTTGTACGTGTGCTACTGGGATCTTTAAGTGTCCTCCTGCAATAGCTCCCATTAGTTGTTCGCCTCGATCACCAGCCAACATTAAGATGTCAGGGCGTAGGCGGCCAAGTGCAGTGGATAGTTCCATTAGCAGAATACCAAGCGACTTGACCATTGTTTGATTATTATATCCGTCCAATGTCATATACAACTTTTCATGGACCACAAACCCATCGTTTTCGATTTCCCGTACCGAAAGTCCAAACTCTGGCAAAAGATGCATATGCGTTACAATCAGTTGGTAATCTAATTGGGGGTCCTCAATAATTTTTTTGAGAATTGGACGGATGTATCCCCACTCACCCCGTGAGCCAGTCAAGAAAGCAATGGTTCTCATTTTTCAATCCATTGATGGTCAACCAGGATGTTTCCCCCCGTGGTGGAAGGAAAACGCCGATATCCTCCCCATTGAGATGGTTGGTACACGTGAAACATAAAAGCATTATCGATAAGATCTTCAAGTATATCATGTGACTTAGCACCTACTCTGATCCAATACGTATCGGGAGCCAGTGGCAGATTTTTGATATGGCATGTCACCTTACCTGTGAGCTTGGGAGTTTCGTACGTAAACTTGTTTGACAACGGTATTAATGACACTCCTTTCTTGTTATGGATGAATATGTAAAAGTATATGTATTTTTCTTTTTTTATTGAATTATCCAATACGTCATACTCTATGGACACGTAGAATGAATCTCCGGTGCGCACTCCTTCAATGGGATGCTCGTGTTTGTCGTGCATGCGTACCCTTCGGATTCGAATTCTTCCCCGCCCGGGCCGATTATTCGCCTTGCTCCAATCGGTTGCTCCAGCATCCGAAAACATCGATAGGTACTGTTCAATCACATTGTCTGTGGGGCCTATGGATGATATTTGACCGTCTATTAAAAGTGCTGACCGATCGCACAAATTCGACACCACTCCTAAATCGTGGCTGACAAAAAGCACCGTACGGTCCTTATCTGTACTCAAGCTATGCATCTTACGGATGCACTTTTGTTGAAACTCGGCATCTCCTACTGCCAGCACTTCGTCGACAATCAGAATCTC
>CAYVLB010000139.1:0-3222 GCA_964452325.1 uncultured Sphingobacteriales bacterium
TGGATTATGGCATGGTTCCGTCAAGAAGGGGCTTCTCTATGGGATGGCTGGTATCGTATCCGTTGGCAACCTACGTGGCTTGTATTAGCCATTGGCCTGGCAATAGTGAATTTTTACATTGAACAATACAAATGGCGCATCACTTTTTCCAAATCTTTTAAAATGCCCCCATCAATGGCATGGATGGGATTTTGGATTGGTTCGACAGTGAGTGTGATAACACCCAATCGATGGGGAGAGTATGCAGGACGCCTCTTAGTCATGCCTCGCCGATGGTGGCTGGCAGGTCTGGGGGCAGGTCTCCTTAATGCATCGGCTGCAGCCACAACAATATTGCTATGGGGAGGAACTGGTGCCTTCCTATCGGCAGCCTACAATTGGCCACAGTGGATGCAATGGCGCCTTCCCATTTCCTATTACTATTGGCTGATCATCGGAGGAGGAGTAGTGGTGATTACATTAGTAGTTGCCCTAAGGTGGTTACCCGGAATATTGAATTGGATCGGCCGACAATGGCAACGAACTACTTGGATGCTTCAACGCATTTTCACCTTTCGAACTGCGATGCAAGTCAATTTGCTCACATGGATCCGTTTTGCTATCTACTCACTGCAATTATTTGCCCTGCTTAAAAGTGCCAACATCAATGTTCCACTGGAAGTGGCAATATGGCTGATACCTTCGTTTTTCTTTTGGCAATCGGTGCTTCCGACAATTTCGGTGTCCGAAATCCCGGTTCGGGCAGTGGTGGGAGTCTGGTTGTTTGGAGCATATGGTGGTGAAAATGCCCTGGCAACAATAGCGGCCACAACAACCCTGCTGTGGTGCATTAACGTATTATTGCCGGCGTTGATTGGGATTCCCATAATATGGCGATGGACATATCACATTATCGAACCTCAACGCATCCCCTCATGACTCGCTTGGGGATGGGAATCCTCGTCTTGCTCTGGGCTTGGACAGGCTATCCTCAAGAACAGCTACGAATAGCCCAACTCAAATATCGGGGAGGGGGCGACTGGTATGCCAATCCTACATCGTTGCCCAACTTGATCCGTTTCTGCAATGAAAATATCTATACCGATATCGAACCCCGCAGATATGTCGTAGAAGCGGGTAGCAAGGATATCTTCCAATATCCATTTGTCCATATGACAGGACACGGAAACGTACTCTTCGACGAACAAGAGCGACAAAACCTGCGGGAATACCTATTAAGTGGAGGATTCCTCCATATCGATGACAATTATGGCATGTATCCCTATGTTGTCCCTGAAATTCATAAGCTATTTCCTGATTATGAATTGGTAGAGCTTCCCTTTGATCATCCCATTTTTCACCAGGTATATGACTTTCCCTATGGACTGCCGAAGATTCACGAACATGACAATAAGCCTCCCCAAGCTTTCGCGATTATTCATCAGGGACGGGTAGTCCTGTTGCTGACTTATGAGACAGATCTTGGGGATGGGTGGGAAGATCCACAAGTTCATCACGACCCGCCCGAAAAACGCCAAGCAGCCCTTCGAATGGGAGCCAACATTATTCACTATGCATTTACCCATTAGTTGTTTTGATGGATTATCTGGCATGGGGAGTTAATTATCCCTCCCTTATTATTGCTTCTTTTCTATCAGCTACTGTGCTTCCGGGAGGGTCTGAGGTGGTCTTTACAGCAATGATCCATCAAGGATATGCACCAGCCGAATTGATCCTGGTAGCAGGAACTGCCAATACCGCAGGAGGAATGACGAACTTTTTTATTGCACGTATGGGAAAAGAAGAGTGGCTTTCACGATACTTAGGGATTAAACCCAAAACAGTACAGCGGATGCAAGGATACGTGCAACGGCATGGAGCATTCCTGGCCTTCTTTACATGGATGCCATGGGTGGGAGATGCATTGGCGGCGTCACTAGGATTTTTCCGTGCCCCATTGACACCGGTTATCTTGTGGATGTGGATCGGAAAACTGATCCGGTATTTTGCATTATGGCTCGCAGTGAAAGGCATATTGCAGTGGTGGTTTTAACACTTATTGATCTCAAGGCATCAATTTTGCGACTTCATGTCTTATCGCAATAAAAAAGTTCCCGATAATGCGACAATGGCATCTGATAATATTGGCGTTTTTGGGCAGCTGTATCTCCCCACAGAAGTATTATCACTATGGATATTACCACGAGGCGGCTGTCGCAGCTATTAGTAAGTTGCAACGCCAACCGAATCATTCCGAATATGTCCGGATCTTACAACAGGCATATCCCAAAGCAGTTCGGGAAGATAAAGAAAAAATAGCTGAATTGCGCCAGCATCCAACCCCCGAATCTTATGAAGAAATATATCATATCTATGATAGGATGTATAAGAGACAAAAGCTGTTGGAAACCGTCCTTCCATTATCGTTGCAAGGACAGCGCATCCAGTTTCCCCTGGAAGACTTTAAGGCCCAACGATTATCGGCAGAAAAACGCTGGGTCGGATCCTATTACAAACAAGCGCTTAAATTGCTAAAGTCGGGGAAAAAGCAAGATGCCCGAAAAGCCTATATTCTTTTGGAAGAGAAGGTGGCACATCGAAAATATTGGTTTCCTCAGTATGATTCACTGTTGGGGGCAGCTCGGAAACAGGGAATCGTCCAAGTAAATCTTCGGTTTGTCAATCGAAGTCATTCTCGAATCGAACCCGAACAGTGGCGCCGACTTTCCACATTACCTTGGCCGTACAATGACCAATGGATGAGTATTACCGATGATTCTGCTCAAGCAGATGTGCTGTTACAAGTTGACATTCAAGGGTTTCAAGTTGGTGCCGTCGAAACCCATGAAAAAGAGTATGTTTTTTCCGATAAGGACTCAACAGGGAGTCGATCCGCTACCGTCACCGAACATCGCCGGCAGCGTACCGCTCAGATCAAGGGAACCATCAAATACATTGTTCGACGTACGGGGCGCCGAATTTGGCTTTGGCCATTCGAACATCTTTTCGTTGAAGAACGGAAATACTATACCTATCAAGGCGATCTTTCCATCGTACCCTCCCACCTGCATAAGGCAATCAAGGAATATGATACCATACGCCCCTTACCCTCCCGTCGTGAAATGCAAGAGCGAATGCTTAATTGGCTTATCGACTTTGTGACAACCGACCTTCAAAAACGCCGCGTTCGCTTGTTAGACCTTGACATTTAATCAGCACCCTTTCCTCCATTCGTTATGGATT
>CAYVLB010000140.1:0-3191 GCA_964452325.1 uncultured Sphingobacteriales bacterium
ACATCAAGGTCGCCATAGAGCGTCATACTAAGGGTTCGGGGGATGGGTGTGGCAGTCATCACGAGCACATGCGGGGGAGGATCGTAGCTTTGCCAGAGACGGGCCCGTTGGGCTACCCCGAATCGGTGCTGCTCATCAATAACCGCCACGCCCAATCGGTGAAATCGAACCTGCTCTTCAATCAAGGCATGTGTACCAACTACGATGTGCACTTGCCCATTGGCAATCCGTTGGTAGATCTGGCGTTTGCGGGACGTTGGCGTCGAACCCGTTAGGAGATCCACTTGAATTGGCATTCCAAATAGCATCCGCGTTAAAGTCTGAAAATGCTGGGTAGCTAATATTTCTGTAGGAGCCATCAATACGGCCTGATAGCCATGATCAATGGCAGTGAGCATCGTAATTAAGGCCACAACCGTTTTTCCCGAGCCAACGTCGCCTTGTAAAAGACGGTTCATCCAATGACCCGACGAAAGGTCCGACCAGATTTCATGCAATACCCGCCGCTGGGCATCAGTCAATGAAAACGGCAAGCGACGACGCACAAAGTCAAGGGTAAAACTGTCAGGAGATACCACACGTTCCCGAGAAAACTGGATTCCCCGACGTTGATGCCGACGATACCACTTAGTGGCAACCAGATTCCACTGAAAGAAAAAAAGCTCCTCGAATTTAAGGCGCTTCCGAGCATCTTCCAGCACTTCTGGGGACTCCGGCCAATGAATCATCCGAAGGGCATCCCGGCGTCCCACCAGGCGAAGTTTCTGCTGTACATACAACGGTAGATTTTCTTCGATCTCATCATTGACTTGCTCCCATATCATCGCCATCATCCGGTGGATTTGTTTCGATCCGATACGCATCTTGCGTAAACGCTCGGAAGAAGGATATACCGGCTCCATCCCCAATCGTCTAAGTATTTCAGGGCCCGTTATCAATATCATTTCCGGATGCACAATACCCAGGCGTTGTTGGTAGCGATTCAAACGCCCAAACACCAAATATTCCTTGCCAATTTTCAATCGATCCCGGATTTGAGTCAGCCCCTGAAACCATACCAAGGGCATCACTCCCGACGTATCCTCAAGAACCCCTACCAATCGGGGGCGTTGACGACCATGCACGTAATCCAACCGCATCAAACGTCCCCGCACCTGGGCATATTCTCCCGCTTGCGAAAGTTGGCTAATGGGAATAATTTGACGTCGATCCACGTAACGGTTCGGAAAAAGATAAAGCAAGTCACCGAAAGTATGGATGTTGAGGGTTTCGCGCAACACCTCGGCCCGCTTGGGCCCCACTCCCTTAAGGTACTTGATGGGGGTAGCCAATTGCCGATGTTGCTTATTCATGGCCACTTATCGGACATCAGAAGACCATCGAAGGGTTTCGATCATTCGATGAACGTCTTGGTTAATGAATTCAATAATGGGTTGAAGAGAATCACGCCGAATGTGGGTTTCAAAATATAGTGCCCCCCGAAGGTAGTGATGCGTACTATCCGTGAGAAAAAACTGAATGGCTGTGGCGGTGTTGCCTTCCAAATAAAAATACACTCCAAAGACAGTATCGGTAGGACGAACCACTGGACGCTCATCAATCCGAAGGGCTTTGACGGTGTGCTTGTATACGAATTCGAAGGCATCCTTAACGTATTCGCGAAATTGGGTATCTGTCGCTATGGGCTTATAGGTAAGGTGAATTTTCGATCCGTACGGCTTAAAATATACATTGAACCAGCACGAATCAGCATCCATGGAGGTATCGGGGACAAGATAGGCATAATCAGGTAGTTCCATCGAAAATGGGCATGGATCGGCAGATACCCGCACGTATACTTTCGGGGGATATTCTATCCGAGGGTAGGCATGGGGCCGGGGAGAATGTCCCGGCATACATCCTATCATCCCCATCATCATTATCCACAATAGCATTCCTCGTCGCATAACCCTAAATCACATCAGTAAAATTCGAATGCCTGCCGCCATAAAGATCAGGCCTGTGATACGGGATATCCATACCGACCATCGCATATTCATTCGGCCACGTAAACGTCCACCCACCCACATTTTAACGTTATCGAATCCAAACACGGTCATCACAATCGATACGATAAAGATGATGCCTTTGCCAACATCTGCTGAGTATTGGCTTCGTGCCAACGAAGCAATTGCCACCCAAAACGCCATCACAAACGGATTAAACACATTCAAAGAAACCCCCTTCAAAAAGAGCGTCCAAACATCGACTGCATAAGAGAATGAAGTATTTGTGTAGGCAGAGACAGGCATATGGCGATGATGCCACAATTTACCTGCACCTAACCCGATAAAAAGCATGCCTCCCAGCCAACGTCCCCATTCTGACACTTCAAACGAAGAGTGCCACGACCCCAGCGTCAGGAGCATGGCAAGGCCAAGTGCTAAATCACTCATCATGATACCCAGTGCAAAAAAAACAGCCTTTCGATAAGGTAATAGCATACTCAGGCGCATCAACTCAAAGAATACTGGACCCATTGCCACCGACAACACGAGCCCAAAACCCATTCCTTTGATAATCGGATCCGTCATTCGATGGTAATGCCGTGCTCTTTGAGAAGCGCTTCCCACTGCTGCAAACGTTGGTTGCGCAGCGTGCGAGGAAATTTGCTTTGGGCATTGAATTTGGTATGCCGACGCAACCATTCAATGAACAATCGCGGAGGAACCACCGTCACTTTCGGTGGTCGAAGGGTATATTTCCGTACGCTGGCGTAATCCTCGTTAAGGGACTTCATGGTTTGGTCCAAACGACTGGCCAGTTCCTCTAATCGACAATCGATACCTTCTTCGATACCTACATACCAGTGATGATAAAACAGGGAACCATCCTTTCGTCCCGCTACCGTATATTCTTTAATCGGACAGTTCATTTCACGGGATACCTGCTCCACTGCCATGTCGATGTTGCCTACGGAGACGTGTTCACCCACGTAGCTGAGATAGTGCGACGTTCGACCAGTGATAACTAACTCGGTAGGCGTAATGAATCGGACGGTATCGCCAATGAGATATCGCCACGCACCAGCACACGTGGTCAGAACAATAGCATAATTACGTCCCATTTCCACTTCCCAGACAGGAACAGATCGTACACCCGGCCTGGGTTCTCCGTGTTCATTGAAGTGATCGTCGTCAAATGGAATAAAC
>CAYVLB010000141.1:0-3178 GCA_964452325.1 uncultured Sphingobacteriales bacterium
TATCGGGATACTCGACCGTAAGTGGGTTTGACTCCCACAACGTTGCAAAATGCGGCTGGTTGACGGATCGATCCTCCCGTATCACTTCCCAATGCCACATGGCAAGTACCTGCCGCTACCGATGCTGCGGCCCCACCCGATGAGCCTCCAGGCACCCATTCGGGGTTTAACGGATTCTTTACTACCCCCCAAGCCGAATATTCATTGGAAGCTCCCATGGCAAACTCATCACAGTTGGTTCGGCCAATAATGATGGCATCGGCGGCCAACAGGCGTTCAATCACTGTGGCTGAATAGACCGATTCGAATCCCTCCAATATTTTCGAAGCGGCACTGCATCGGTGTCCTTCATAGCAAATGTTATCCTTAATCGAAACAATCCATCCAGCAAGCGGGCCCAATGTTTCCCCAGCCGCTTTCCGATGCTCCAGCTGGCGCGCTCGGTCGATGGCTTCGTCGGCAAATACTTCAAGGTAAATGTTCAATGGCTCTGTCTGCTCAATCCGTCGAATGGCCTCTCGTACCCCCTCTTCAAAGGAAAAACCTTCGGCCGGCAAAGGGAGGTGTCGAATGAGAGAACGACCATTTACCATATGGAATCCCAACGACGTTAGGAGCCCTTTTTGTAAGAAATCGACTCTTTCGGTGATCTTGGCAAAGGATGCGACTCCTCTTCTTCGTCCTCTTGCATACCTTCATGAATGCTTTCCCGGACTTTTTCCCGGGCTTTGTTGAATTCGCGAATCCCTTTTCCTAAACCCCGTAGTAATTCCGGGATTTTCTTGCCTCCGAAGAGAAGGAGTACTACTAAAAATACAAGGAACCATTCACTCCCGCTGGGCATGCCCAATAAAATAACCATGTTATTACCAATTTACATGCTGCGCCGATATTGACCACCAATACGATACATGCGATGTGTCAGCTGCCCCAAAGAGCAAACTTTGGCGGCTTCCATCAGCTCAGCAAAGATATTTTTTTTCTCAAATGCTGCTTTCTCAATGCGTTGGAGGGCTTGTTCTGCGGCCTGTGCATTACGTTGTTCAAAGGCTTCGAGGTTACGGATTTGCTGGGATTTTTCTTCATCCGTAGAACGTATCACTTCCCCTGGAATGGTAGTAGGAGATCCCGATTTGCTCAAAAAAGTGTTAACACCTATAATGGGCAAACGTCCTGAATTTTTCATCATTTCGTAATGCATGGACTCTTCCTGAATTTTGCTCCGCTGATATCCACTTTCCATTGCCCCTAACACACCTCCCCGTTCGTTAATGCGCAAAAATTCGGCATAAACAGCTTCTTCGACCAGGTCCGTTAACTCTTCGATAATGAATGACCCCTGCAATGGATTTTCGTTTTTCGCCAATCCCAATTCTTTGTTAATGATTAGTTGAATTGCCATGGCCCGCCGGACGGATTCCTCGGTGGGCGTGGTAATTGCTTCATCATATGCATTAGTATGCAAGGAATTGCAATTGTCGTAGATGGCATAAAGGGCCTGCAGGGTCGTTCGAATATCGTTAAAATCGATTTCTTGGGCATGTAGCGAACGACCTGAAGTCTGGATGTGATATTTCAATTTCTGCGCCCGTTCATTGCCGCCATACTTATATTTAATTGCTTTTGCCCATATTCGGCGGGCCACTCGGCCAATTACCGCATATTCTGGATCCATCCCATTTGAAAAGAAAAACGAGAGATTTCGGGCAAAATCATTGATATCCATTCCCCGTGCAATGTAGTATTCTACGTATGTAAAGGCGTTGGCTAGCGTAAACGCCAATTGGGTAATCGGATTTGCGCCCGCCTCAGCGATATGATATCCGGAGATCGATACCGAATAAAAGTTTTTGACATTGTTCTGAATAAAATATGCCTGGATATCGCCCATTAACCGAAGTGAGAATTCAATCGAGAAAATACATGTGTTTTGCGCCTGGTCTTCTTTAAGTATGTCCGCCTGGACTGTTCCCCGCACCCGTGAAAGTGTATCCGATTTGATTTTTTCATATACTTCCAGTGGTAGCACTTCATCACCACTGACCCCCAATAACAGCAGCCCCAAACCATCATGCCCCTCCGGAAGGGGCCCTTCATAACGTGGGCGAGGCAATCCTTTTTGCTCATACAGGGATTCGATCTGCTGCACCACTTCATTTACCATTCCCTGTTCACGGATATATTTTTCACATTGTTGGTCGATGGCTGCATTGAGAAAAAAGGCCAATATCATGGGTGCTGGCCCGTTAATGGTCATGGAAACGGAAGTCCGTGGATCCGACAAATCGAAACCCGAATACAGTTTTTTGGCATCATCTACTGTTGCAATACTGACTCCAGAATTGCCAATCTTACCGTAAATGTCGGGACGTTGGCTGGGATTTTCTCCGTAAAGGGTTACCGAATCAAAAGCTGTTGAAAGGCGACTAAATGGCTGTCCGTGGCACAAGTAATGAAATCGTCGGTTGGTTCGTTCTGGAGTTCCTTCGCCTGCAAACATGCGGGTGGGGTCTTCATCCGTGCGCTTTAATGGAAACACACCTGCGGCATATGGAAATTCCCCAGGGACATTTTCCATCAACATCCAATAGAGCAAGTCACCCCAGTCACGGTATTGGGGCAAAGCCACTTTGGGAATCCTCATCCCCGACAACGACGTATAAAAGAGAGATGATCGTTTTTCCTTCCCTCGTACATAATAGGAAAACTCGTCTTGGCGATATTGTTTGACAATCTGGGGCCACTTTCGAAGGCGTTCCCGATTCTCAGGGTCAAGCTGTTGTTCTAGTTCCTGATAGCGCTTCTGAAGGGCATCGCGGAGCAGTTGCTCATTGGCATCACCTCCCAATGATTGAATGGTATGATGGAGTGCGTACAATTGCGAGGCGATGCGTGCTTGAGATGCTGCCCATTTTTTGTATTGCCGATTGACTTCGATAATCTCCCCTAAATAGTGAATCCGTTCGGAAGGGATAAGGGCTTCACGGGTTGGTAGCTTGCTCACGTATTCGTAAGCAACGGTAAAGGAACAACCTGTTTTTTCGGTAACGGTATCCATTAGGAGCTTGAAGAGGTTGTTTGTTCCCGGATCGTTGAATTGCGAGGCAATGGTAGGCACTACTGGCAAATATTGCGGATCGATATGAAAGAGTTGGTGATTGCGCTGATACTGCTTTCG
>CAYVLB010000142.1:0-3119 GCA_964452325.1 uncultured Sphingobacteriales bacterium
CCGAGAGGTGGAATTGTAAGTCCCATAACGTAAAACCCAAAAAGAATGCTGACCCGATAAAAAATGGCAGGTCAACGTCCAATAAGTAGAAACGAACCCGAAGGCGACGAGCTATGATTGCGGCCGTTCCCAGCACCAATGTAATATTGGCAACATTCGATCCTATCACATTTCCCACCACAAAGTCCGGCACATCCCGCAACACCGCCGCTACTGACGATACCAACTCAGGCAGCGACGTACCGATTGCCACAATCGTCACACCAACAATGAAGGTGGGTAATCGAAGTATGGTTCCAATGGTCCGTGCCGCCACGATGAAAAAGTCCGAAGACTTCACCAATACAAACAGTGCCCCAGCCAGCATTCCAAAATACAGTAGCGGTTCCATATATCAGCCAGTGAATGATTCAATCAGGCAAATTAACAATATCAACATCGAAGCAGTGTCACCATATTCAGCATGGATGCATACACGGGATCACGGATAAGCACTGCTCGGTTGCCAATGATGATGAGGTATTCTTTGGCACGGGTGAGCATGACATTCAATTTACGATCGAGCATAGGCATTGTCAGTGGACGGGAAGCGATCATAGGAAGCATGTCCGGATGTGCTACTGCGAGCGAAATAATCATGGCCCGGCGTTCGCCCCCTTGGAAGCGCTCGACCGTATCCACCAGAATGCGGTATCCTTTTCGCAGGGATCGCAACTGACGTTGAATGGCAGCAACTTGTGCCCGAAAGGGGGCGATAATTCCAATTTCCGACTCTGAGATTTGCATCTCCAGGAGCCATTCAACCGCTTTTATGACACATCGGACTTCAGCAGGATTTTCTTTCGCGCGGCCGGTTGAAGGGACATCAATAAAAACGACCCGCCGTGCGGCGATCTCCACCGGTACGTTCAATCCCACATGCCTTAAGGAGGCATTCTGACGTTGCGGGTCGATGGGGCGGAGTCTGCCTTCATAAAAAAGCTGGCTCGCTACCTCCTGAATCTCGGTGTGCATCCGCCCTTGTTCTACCAGCATTCCATGAGCATGATCCCATCCCGCACTTTGACAGCGACGCAACAAGCGCCCGAAAGTCGACTCGTTCCATGCTGAAAATCCCAATTGGCGAAGGGCCTCGTGACCCACAGCAGCATCGGCTTCAGACTGAACCGTTACCGCGGGCAGCTGCCGCTCATCCCCAATCATCACAAACGCCGCACGGCGGGTCGTTAACAATCCAATACCATACGAATCCAACACCTGTGAAGCCTCATCAATCACTAACCGATCGTAAGGAAACAACTTTTCCAGCCGAGCAATTCGCATCACTGCATGCACCGTTCCCGCAATGCAATCGAGATTTTCCATGCGTCGCCGCCAATAGGTAAGATCGAACCCTTCCCCTTTCTGCCACGCCTCTATGGTTAATTCCGGAAACTCTGTGCTTTCCACGCTTCCCAAACGCAACACCCGCACAGAACAGTCGGCAATAGCCCCGCACATTTCATCGACCGATCGGTTGGTATATCCTACCAACAATACCTTCTGCCCCTTGCGAACCGCCGCTTGCACAATATGGCGCAGCATGTAACGGGTTTTCCCGGTGCCCGGAGGCCCTTGCAATAAAAAGTAATCGGGACTGGCAACAATTTTTTGAAGCAACTGAAACTGTCGGTCGGTTAGTTCAGCAAATTCTTCCCGTCGTATTGGCGATACGGAAATTGCCACATCAGGCGCTGTGATACCCATCAAAAGGGATCGCTGATCGGGAGGTGCATCTGGCAAGCGTGCCAGCGCCGCCACCATTCTTGGGTAGCCGGCAATATACGTCTCAAGAACTAAGGTCCAATCCGTCGATTGTTGTTCAACCCATTGAACAACGGAACGATCACGAAATGCCACTGTAATATGATCGGCAGACCGCTGTAAGATGGTACCCGTATACAATGGCAACGCCCGGAACTGACGTTCCCACAGGGCATTTTGGGGCATTAAGATCACTACATCCCCCTCACGACCCGCAAAATAAGCAGCCGAATCGTGACGAAAAACGAGCCGACCGTCCTTCTTCACGTCCGATTCCTCCAAGGCAAGGCCCGTAATGCGCTGAAAAGGATCATCTACGGTTGTAGGTCGCCACAAACTGGCATAACCTCGGCGGCCCTGATCGGATATATGGGTCGTGCCAATCAACGTGTACCATTGCTCCCGAGCCAGAAAAGCATGAAGTTCGGAGAAATAACAGGATTCTGTTGAAGTAAGATTGTCGACGCGTTGAAGCATTTGGTGATAATCACGCCATAACCATTGATGGACACGTTCCTTCGCAAAAGCACGGGATTTCGCCCGAAGGGCATGCACCAACGAAATACCGCGAAAAGCCAGCCAAAATTCATATCCTACCGCATGATTACGAATCCGCATTAAATCATGTAACCATTTGGCCGACGAAACATCCATTTTGCGCAATGGCCGATTGGCATCCGACAAATAAGCCACATATGCGTGAATCGCATCCGGACGGTCTTGCAAGGTAGACAGCATCAACTGATAAACATACACTTGCAATGCATGTTCGGGAACGATATAATCACCCAGTGGTGGGCGCATTTTGGCCTTGATTTCTATGACATCCCATTGGTTGGGCCGACGCACCCACACATCTAAGCGTCCCCGAATACCCAGCCAAGGCAATAAAAAGGAACGCTCCGTTTGAATCTCAAAAGATTCTTCATTCAGAAGCATCTGGGATAAAACAACTTCCCAACGCTTCCAAAAAATTTTTGCTTCATCCTCCCAACTTTTTACTTCATCGGGACGACCCACCTGCACCAACTCCAACATGCGGCCATATAAAGCATGACGCCATGCCGTTTCATGGTCCACACCTGGATTCGACAAACGTCCCTCAACGTATTGCCCCAATATCCCTCCCCGAACCATCGCCGCCGACAAGGCAGGCGGGCGTACTTTATCCAATAAATATTGTTCAGGAACAGGGACGCCTTGACGATCCTTCCACAGCAATGCCCGACATAGGGTTGTACATCAAAAATGTAATCCGGTTCGAGAACCAGCAATGCGTACCCATCGGCACAATAGGCGTTTCCTTGCCGTTCATT
>CAYVLB010000143.1:0-2986 GCA_964452325.1 uncultured Sphingobacteriales bacterium
CCGAATCGGTAATCAAAGCATCAATCGGATGTACCGTCATCAGGCCGACGTGGGTAAACTCCCGCAAGGGCATGCTACCACGCTGAGATATCCAGGCCGAAGTAAGTTGTCCAATTCCCATGCCATCCCCAATGAGGATAACAATATTTCGAGGACGCTGCTGGGCAGTCGCACACAACGTCCACACCATTAAAAGAATAAGCAAAAAAAAGCGTACCGTCATGATAAATCCACTTGAGCAATCAGTCGATAGGTCTGCCCCCGTACGTTTTCAATGACGCGTTGAAACTCCAAATTAAGAATACAACTAGCCAATTCAGCTGCATCCATGGAGGTCATTGCCGCCAGTTCGTCCAATGTTAAATCCGCTTTTCGGGTCAGGGCCCGCAATATATAACGTTCTTGTTTGGACTCGGGACGATACGCACGCTGTTGAGGGGTGACGTCAACAACCGACCAGCCCATCACGTGTGCAATATCTTCTGCCGAAGTAATTAAATGGGCCATTTGACGCTGAATAAGACGATGGGGACCTACTGCAGTCTCAGCATTAAACAGACCAGGGACGGCTCCTACCTCCCGATTAAAAGAAAATGCCAGCTCTGCGGTGAGCATCGCCCCACCTCGGGCCCGCGACTCCACCACTACCGTCATATCTGCCAATCCCGCAATAATGCGGTTGCGTTGTGGAAAATGATATCGCTCGGGTCGCTCCCACGGGAAAAATTCAGTTATCACATCCCCTCCTTCCACTACCATGCGATCGGCAAGTTTCCGATGGGCTGCCGGATAAAAATGGTCAAAACCATGACCCAGCACACCCACTGTCGGCAAACCCATCTCCAACGCCAATTCATGAGCCCACGCATCAATCCCAAAAGCCAGCCCACTAATGATAATTGGACGATAACGAACAAGCCCTTCCATCAAAGTACGGACTGCTTGCCGCCCATAATCCGTTGCCTTTCGGGTCCCAACGATAGCAACAGTTCGAGCAAAATCCCATACAGGATTCGAATTACGATAGAACAATACCAACGGAGGGCGGTGAATCTCCCGAAGTCGGAAAGGATAATGTTCATCCCACCACGTTACGATAGCGTACCGCTCTCTATCAACTCCATCCATGATGCGATCCGCCATGCGGCAAGCGGCATCATCTTTCAATGCTTCCCGCAGGATAGGATTGGGCAACGGCAAATCTTTCCAATCATCCCCCGATAGGATATCCACAAAGTGCTCAAAAGAACCACAGCGTTGCGATATTGTCCGGATGCTTTCGGCCCCCACACCCGGAACCGCTAAAAGGGTAAGCAACGACCGAAGATAACGGCTATTCATTTCGATGATCCTCCAAGTAAAGCCGACGAATCAAACGCAACGGTCCCGAGCAATGCTCTTGATGACAGCCTTCACATGTTTGCACCAACATATTATACCGCCCTACCGACGGAGCTTGGTAGAATGAGTCGTAATGTCGAGAAAATACCCGATCATAAACTGGAAACATCGGCGTAAGATGCATCCCTTCGGTCGGTATCCCATCCGCAAAAGCAAATGGCCAATAAAGCCGTTGGAACGAATCTGCCACCGCGATATCTTGTAATAACCATTCACGCAACTTCTTCATCTCTGCTGTTCGGATGCGCATCATTCGATAAAGACTATCCGGTGGATCAAAACGCCCTACCACAGAAGGAGAGGTCGAAGGATTGCACCCCGCAAACAGAGCAAACACCACACCCGCTCCAGCCAGTATCAATCTCTCCATCGTCAATTATTCCTCCCTCCGAGATGGATAATCATAAATCACCACTCCCCGTGCTTCAAACATGGGTGTGATGATGTCTTCGGTAATCGCACTCAATTCTTCCTCAGACTTTCCCGCATCCTCTGCCAAATGGCGCTGCTCTGCAACCGAAAATGTATCGTAATATGCCGCTCCTGCTACAGCTACCACATAGCCCTCGATATCCTTGGGGACAAAAAATCCATAATCCTTGAAAACCACCCGCACCGAATCCAATCCATCGGTAATTACCATCCAACACCCTTTTTTCTTACATACGCCAGCTACCTCTCCACGCACCTTAATTTCTGCTATCTGACCTTCCTCAACAAGGCGATTCAAAAGTTTTCCCACCGACACCGCCCCCTCAGGATTAATCGAATCGCCTATCAAATAGGGTGTTGTTTCCGTGTTCGTGGTTTGTTGTACTTCTAAAGTATCCTCCTGAATCGTCTGGGCATCCTTATTGGCAGTTCCACATCCCATCATGGCTATTACAACACCACCAACAAATACTAATACTCGCATAGAAAACAAGATTTTAGAGAAGAACAAAATTACAAAAAAGGCCAGCCGGGATATACCCGACTGGCCCTTTTTGAAGTCCAACAGGACGTTTGGTTAAGGTTAGCGTTTTAAGACTTTGACGTAATCCACTATGTCACCACGGACAATGCGTACCATGTAGGTGCCTGCCACCCAACCGGACACATCTATCCGATGGGTCACGGGCAATGCACCCAACGCAAGCTTACCTTCCCACATCAAACGTCCGCTTGCATCCTCAATCCGAATCCACGCATCACCTTTACCCGAAGGCAATACCACCTCCAACAACTTATCCACCGGATTCGGACGGACCAACACACCACCCTCACCCACACGACCAAAGTCTAACTTCCGAACCTCACTAACCGTCGTCGCACCATCCAACGATACCTCCACTATCCGATAATAACGAACCCCCGACTTGCCCAACTCACGGTCCACAAACGAATACTCTCGCAACTCCCCACTCTCACCCGCAGCCTCTACACGACCCAACTCACGGAACAGCAAACGACCTTCATCATCAAAACTCGTCGCCACCTCCACACGGAAATAATCACTACTGCGCTCGCTCGCCGTCGCCCAGCGCAACAAGGCATCATCACCTACACGAACCGCATCAAACCATGCAAATTCCACCGGCAACGG
>CAYVLB010000144.1:0-2983 GCA_964452325.1 uncultured Sphingobacteriales bacterium
GGCGTACGGCAAGAAGCAGGCCTGATTGGAGCGATTGGAGATTGCGGCCGTGAGTTGTGTTGTTCGACGTGGCTGACATCGTTTCGTTCGATCACCGCAAAGATGGCACGTCACCAAGAATTGGTGATTAACATCGACAAGTTGACGGGTATGTGCGGTCGGTTAAAATGTTGTCTGGATTATGAACTAAGCCAATACCTGGAAGAAGCACAAAAATTTCCTCCAGAAAATACCCTTATTGAGACGGAGCGGGGCACACTACAAATTGTCAAGTTTGATATTTTGGGGCATCGAATTTGGATGAACTATAAGGATCCTTCAAAACGGGGGTCTCCGATCATTGTTCCATTGGATACTGTTCAGAAAATGATTGAGATCAACAAATCGGGCAATGTTGTCCGCGAAGTGGATGACTTCAGTTTTGCAGCGATATAGGCTGTGGATTGGCATTGGGATATTGGTGGTAGGATGTTCCTATGATCCGTCGGTCGTTTACGAGTATCGCTTTGCTGATGATGCCCTCCATCCAGCGGATACTTTTGAGATCGGGGATATTCCAAAAGATGGGATATGGTGGTTGGAAATACGTTACCTAAAGACATATCCATACCAAAACGTTTGGATAAAAATTATCTCCTCATCGGGTACAGATACCCTCATTAGCATTGCATTGTTTCGACCTGACGGGTTGCCTTACGGGGTTCGGGTTGGTCCTTACTACCGGATGCGCGCCATGATTCCCTTACGGAAGTGGGTCCGCAATGGGCCCTTTCAAATGATTCCCTACATGCGGCCAGATCGGGTGGAAGGAATGAAGAGTTGGCGGATACGGTATCGAAAGGAAGAGGTATGAGGTTGCGCCAGCTGTTTTCGGATGTGGCTGTCTACGGATTTTCTTCGATCATAGGTCGGTTACTGAATTATTTCCTCACCCCCCTTTATGATCGGGTTTTTCTGCCACAGGAGTATGGGGTGATGGTGGAGTTGTACGCGTATCTTGCTTTTCTTAATGTTCTTTTCTCATGGGGGATGGAAACCTCGTTTTTTCACTTTTCCAGCCGAGGGCGGTGGGCAGTAGATCGGGTATTCTCAACTGCTTGGACATGGATGGCGATTGTCGCGGGGGGTAGCACCCTCATATTATGGTGGAACGTTCCTGCATTAGCCGATGCCCTTGGGTACGGCCAGCGTATTGCTCTTCTACGATTGGCCCTGGGAGTGGTGTTGGTAGATGCTTTAACGGTACTTCCATATGCATGGCTCCGCAAATTTGGCTACAGTGTTCGTTTTTCACTTGTTCGACTGGGAGGAATTGTGCTCACTATCTTTCTGAACATACTATTTTTATATCTTTTGCCCCGATGGAAAATTGATGGGATCTGGCTTCCGTGGGAGGACAGTGTGGAATTGGTTTTCTTGGCCAATTGGGTGGGAAGCGGCTTCACGTTGGCTCTTTTAGCCCCTACGCTTATTCGCCACTTTCGTGGATGGGACTTTAGCTTGGCGAATCGGATGATTCGATACGGAGCGCCCCTAATGATTGCAGGTCTGGCAGGGATGATTAACGAAACTGCGGATCGGCCATTGCTCAGGTGGCTGTTGCCGGGGTCATTACCCGAACGATATTATCAGCTGGGGATATATGGCGCAAATTATAAGGTGGCTATCTTGATGGTGCTGTTCCTACAATCATTTCGATACGCAGCCGAACCGTTCTTTTTAAGTTCTGCCCATCGACGGGAAGGTCAATGGCAATTTGCCCGCCTCCTTTTGGTATATACTGGGGCCATGAGTAGTGTATTCGTTGGAGTGATGATGAACCTCCACTGGATTAAGTTTTTCATTGGTCCGGAAGGCAGTGACTATCACCAGGGGCTTGGCGTAGTTCCTATTGTGATGGCAGCCTTCATCTTTTTGGGGATTTATTATCATTTATCGGTATGGTATAAGCATTTGGAACGAACCTCGGCAGGAATGTGGATGGGGATTGCTGGATCAGCGGTGACTTTGGTGGCAAATTATATATTGATTCCACAGATCGGTATTTACGGAGCCGCCGTGGCAACCCTGTTAAGCTATGGAACCATGATGGTAGTCTCCGCCATATGGGGGCGACGTCACTACCCAGTGCCTTATCCCTGGAAGTCGTTGATGCTGATATTTGCAATTGCTGGAGGTGTGGGATTGGGGATGTGGCAATGGAGAGCAGATTCGTTTTTGCAATTCAGCGTCCAGCATTTGGTAACACATAATCTTGTGGGGATATTCACCATCGGAGTTATTGGCCTTATTACTTGGCGTTGCTATCGAAGGCTGTTAGTGGCAGGTGCTGAAAAGATTGGCAACGATTAAATTTGCCCCAAAACTGATCGAGCCATGCGCGTATTATCTATTGGAGAAAAATTCCCAGCATTTCAGAAGACAGCGTGTGTTGCCACAGACTTGAGCAATGCCTTCACAACCCTCACCCATGAAGATCACATCAAAGAAGGCAAGTGGATGGTGATGTTCTGGTGGCCGAAAGATTTCACGTTCGTGTGCCCGACCGAGATTGTATCGTTCAACGATCACTACGAGGAGTTTATCGCCAAAAACGCCATGCTAATTGGTGCATCGACCGATTCGGAGTTTGTCCACCTGGCATGGCGTCAATATGAGCCGAAACTCCGCAACTTAAAATTTCCAATGTTGGCTGATACTTCGAAGTCATTAGCCGAGGAACTGGGTATCTTGGAAGCCAACGAAAAAATTGCTTATCGGGCCACGTTTATTGTAGATCCTACGGGAACCATCCGGTGGGTGTGTGTTAATGACTTGCCAACGGGGCGTAATGTACACGAAGTATTGCGAATGTTAGAAGCCTTGCAAGTGGCGGATCGTGGAGAATTGGTGCCTTGCGATTGGGAGCCAGGTCAGGAAACTATTAAGCTGTAAGATATCTTTTCAATAGTCGAAGGCACTATTTTGGGCAGGCCCCTTCACG
>CAYVLB010000145.1:0-2832 GCA_964452325.1 uncultured Sphingobacteriales bacterium
TCCTCCATTCGTTATGGATTATGAATGACCTCTCTTACCTGATACTCAGCTGTCTGATCGTGGCATGCTCCACCCATGCACAGATGCCATTCCAAACATCGTCACAGGAGAAATACAAACTCAACGGCCCCGTTCAATCGATGACCGAAACTGCTTACCAAGCGATTCGGCGGAATGGAAAAATACAGAAAGGACCACGCAAGCGGGAGTTGATGTTTAACTTCGATGTGCGTGTTCGATTTGACCGTCAAGGCCACATTTTGGAAGAAGCCAAATACTATTCTCACAATGCGTTGTATGGCATGTCAGAATTCGTCTATGGCCCCAATGGTCGCATTCAAAAGGAGATCCTTTATCGACCGGATGGCACTCCCTTCGAAGAAGCCCATTATCAATACAATGAGAAAGGACAATTCACAGCCAAAATCTATGCAGGGCCTTCGGGAGAAGAATTGCGAAAAGAAACATTTGAGTATGATGACAACGGACTTCTGATTCGCCGGTCGTGGTATGAGAAAAAGCGCAAGTATGGATGGGAAAGGTATTTTTACAATCCACAAGGGCTCCTCATCCAAACATGTGTTTATGGCCCATCCGGTAATCTTATTCATGATGAGCGCCATCGATACTCTCCCAATGGACGACGGATTGAAGTGATGCGATGCAATGCATACAATTGTTATGAGCGTGAACAATATCACTACGACGCCCACGGCCGGCTTTCCCGTAAGATCCTTTATGATGCCGACTCGGAAATTGTCAGAGAATGGCGATATGATTATGATACATGGAGTAACCTCCGAAAAGTCGAAGTAAGGGATGCAGATAACCACCTCCTGGAATTAACCGTTTTTGAATATCGATACGATGCATATAACAACTGGACCCAAAAAACCATCTTCCGAAACGGTGAACCCATTTCCATCATCGAACGTAGATTAGGGTATTATGACCCCCGTCGTCAGTAGCCTCTCATGCCATGAACGAAAGAAAAGATAAGGCTGTATCTTCGCTGGCTGCCGATTACGCAAGTTGCATGCAATCCGTTTGGGGTTGGTGGATTTTCTTTTGGATCGTTCACGTAGCAGCTCATGCCCAAGTGATGCACGAAAAAGTTTTTCGTCGTGAGATACGTTCAGTGCGATTCCATCCAGTGGGCAAGCCGCTGGGATATCCCGTTTATCGACTGGATGAGGGAAAAAAATTGGTGCTGAGTTTTGATGACTTATCTGCCGAATATCGTGAATTTCACTGCCAAATCCTCCATTGTGATCGTCAATGGCGCCCATCGAAGTTGTATCCTTTGGACTATCGATCGGGTCTTGAAAGTGAAATTATCCGGAATGTCTCTTATTCGGAAGGAACTTTTCAGCAATATGCGCACTACGAATATGAATTTCCTTCAGATCAGATGCGCCCCACGCGCCCGGGCAATTATGTCCTTATTGTTTTTGAAAATGGCAATCTGTCGGATACGGTGATCGTTCGGCGTTTCTACGTCGTCAAGGAACAAGTAAAAGTAACAGGGCAGGTCCGCGTGCCAGCGTTGCCGAGATATGCCCATACACACCACGACTTCTTTATTACGGTGGATATCAGTGGAATGAATCGTCCCGTACAACCCCATGAATTTACGGTAGTACTCCGGCAAAATAAGTCGTGGATGTGGGGCCAGGACCACTTATTGCCCACCCAGGTGGCCGGAGACGTCTTGACGTTTGACTACGCCTACGAAAGCAGCTATTATTTGCCAGGACATAACGAATGGCGTGCCTTCGATGGACGCAGCGTGCGAAGTGCCCGCTTCGGCGTCCGAAAGATTACCTTCCAAAATAGAGCATACCACATGACCCTATATCCCGACGAACCCCGTGCCACATCAGATTACTCATTTTTCAAGGACAACAATGGAGACTATTACATACTGACAGATAGGCACCAAACCCCTGAATTCACCGCCGACTACGTCTACGTCCATTTTCGCCTGAAAGAACTTGTGCCTACCCAAGGTGTCCCATATGTCTACGGTGCACTGACGGACTGGCGTATCCTCCCCGAAGCCCGGATGGAATATCGAAATGGTAGATGGGAAACCACCTTGTACCTCAAACAAGGCTACTACGATTACATGTATGTGCTTCAGCAGCCGGACGGTAGTATTTCGTTCGATGCCATTGAGGGGAGCTTTTATGAAACCGAAAATGACTATCTTATCCTGGTTTATTACCGTAACCCCCAATTGGATATTGACGAAATCGTGGGGTGGGTGGTTATTAAGTCAGCACAATAGCCGAATTTCGCTGCTTCGGAAAATCTCGTTTCATTGGCATGCCCGAGACGGTTTTTCTTACGGGAGCCACTGGCCTGTTGGGAAGCCACATATTAGCACAACTCCGGATGGCGGGATATGAGGTGGTGGCGTGGCGACGTCCCCAAAGCGATATGACAGGCGTCAAAATTACTTGGGGTGGATACGGACTGGATGACCAAGAACTGAACATGGTTCGATGGGTGGTCAAATCACCCCAACAGCTGACGGTTCGGGACCTCCGTGGATGTCATGCCATACTTCATGCAGCAGCCCATGTGTCATTTGCCACCGCAGATCGCCAACAGATGTGGGCAGCCAACGTTGAACTCACCCGCCAAATGCTCAATTTGGCCCGAACAGCCGCCATTCCAATACACTACATAAGCTCAGTGGCGGTGCTTGATCGGCGCTCAACACACCCTTTGCGCGAAGAAGACCGAGCAACTGACCCAAACGTACTTTCATATTACGGTCGAACCAAATGGATTGCAGAACACTACGTGATGCAACATCATGCCAAG
>CAYVLB010000146.1:0-2707 GCA_964452325.1 uncultured Sphingobacteriales bacterium
ATCAGCAATGCAGGGACCGCAACTAAGGGGGATACATGGTATGCCTTCACGACCAGCAAAACACCGCTGGCTGCCACCGCGATTTTTATACCCATGGAGATAACCATTGCTGCCATAAAGTGCTTGGGGCGGGCATGCAGTCGTGCGGATATTGCCCGAAGGGATAAGGTACTGATCCCCCAAATAAGTAACACCAGCCCTCCCAAGTATGGCCATGAATGATCCATCAGGTAATCGGCACCTGCGCCAATCAACATCCCTCCAATGCCTGCCATGCGCCATACCCATTTACCGTTTAGAATTACCATATTCTTTAATCACGCCAAAAAGTGCGGCAAAAATACCTATGCCCCCACCAAGCACCCAGAGAAAAGGATATTTAGACGAAAATAGGAAATAGTCAATTCCACCTCCTAATAGGACCCCCAATAGGACTCCTGCCGCAATCTGCACCCCGAGATGAGACAATTGGGCATATTCATGCCACCACTTTCTTTTGGGGGGTAACTTTTTTTTCGGAGGCATCATTGGATAGCTGCTTAAATTGTGCCCTAACCACCTTCTCTCCCATCTCACAAATGCCGTTATACACAGCCCCTTCTGCAATCTTGAGGCGACCGGTGATGATTTTACCTTCCACAACGGCCTGGGATGTGAGATGAAGGAGCTTACGCACGTAAAGATTTCCTTTGACTTTTCCGGAGATGTCTGCATTCTCACACCACACGTCTCCATCAATTTGCCCTTTCTGACCTAATACGAGTTTGGCATGTGTGCGTACATTGCCTTTAAGAGTGCCGTCCACACGTACGTTATTCGATGTTTCAATGTCTCCAACGATGCGGGTTCCCAATCCAATGATTGTGAGTTGCCCTATTGGGATGGGAGTAGAATTATCTTTCTTCTTGCCAAACATTTCGATTTAATTTGATAAACCATGTTGGGTCAATTGGCACCCCATCCATCCACAATTCAAAATGGAGGTGCGGGCCGGTGCTTAGTTCCCCCGTGGAGCCCACCGTAGCGATAGGCATTCCCGGTTTTACAAAGGTACCTTCCTTGGCGAGAATTGAAGCACAGTGTTTGAAAATTGAAAGCAACCCTCCGGAGTGTTGCACGATGATGATGTTTCCAAATTGGGGTGAATATCCCTGAAATACTACACGTCCAGCAGCAACTGACCGAATAATTGCATTTTTAGGGGTTGCTAAATCAATGGCGTAGTGCCGAATAGAAGGGTCAAATCCTGCTGTTAGATAACCGATTTCTACGGGAGGGAAAAATAATAGGGAATGCTGTTTGTTGTTGAAAGATTGGAGCGATCGCAACAATGAGTTTTCAAAGCGGCGTTGAAACTCTATCTCAACAGAATCAGGAATTAATTCATCCACATGGGGAATGGGTTCGGTAGATAGGGAGTCTGAAAGATCAGGGCTATGTACTGGCGAGGAGAAGGGGGAATGACCATACAGTGCCATGTTGAGGGCGTGGAGATAGGTAATCTGCTTTTGCAATGCTTTGCTAAGCGAATCGGTTTTGCGGGTCAAATAAAGGACGCGTTGTTGGGTGGCTATATCGCTATATCCGGGGATATATTCGCGGAGGGAAGTGAAAGCAGTGATGGCGACGGTAGTGGCCACCAGCAGCAACACGACAAACACCATTGCCAAAAACACTTGCCATGGACGGAAAGAAAAAGAACGTCGGAGTTCGTAGTTTTCCCAATAGATCCCAAAATAGTATTTGCGGGTTAGCCATTCAACAATACGTCGGGATCGATGCTTGGAAGGCAGGCGGTTCATTCCGAGTCCTCCGCTTTGAAAATAATTTCATTGGGGCGTTTCATTCCATATTGAGTGCGTGCTATATATTCGATATAGGCGGGATCATCCAGTCGGCGGAGAGACTGATTCATAGAATCAATTTGTCGTTCATAGTGTTCGATCTCGGATCGAAGGCGTTTTTTTTCCTGGTGCATTTGCCATACTTCAAGGATGGTATAGGGCTGAAAGAAAAAAGCCCATATCCCCCCACCAATCACTAACCACGTTGTGTATTTTCGAAACAGTGGAGACAACAGTCGAAAGATTCCATGCTGTTGGATCATTGCGGACCAATTCCGGCAGGGGTTGCCAACTTACTTACCATTTCCTCGATGCGGAGCAGTTGGTTGTATTTAGCCAGGCGTTCCGAACGGCTTAATGATCCCGTTTTAATCTGCCCGGCGTTGGTCGCGACGGCCAGGTCGGCAATAAATGCGTCTTCGGTCTCACCCGATCGGTGGCTAATAATGGTGTTATAGCCATTTTGATGAGCGGTTTGAATGGCTTCCAATGTTTCTGTCAGGGTCCCGATTTGGTTGGGCTTAATCAAAATGGCATTGGCGATGCCTTCTTGTATTCCGCGTTCTAGGCGTTGGGTATTGGTAACGAAAAGGTCGTCCCCTACCAGTTGAATACGATTTCCCAGGCGTTCAGTCAGCTGTCGCCACCCATCCCAGTCGTCTTCTGCTAGCCCATCCTCAATGGATACTATCGAATAGCGATCCACCCATTCTTCGTAAATCTGGATCAGTGCTTCACGGGTAAGTGCCTCACGGGTGGATTTGAATAGGATGTATCGATCGGTTTTGGGATCGTACATTTCCGATGCTGCCACGTCCAATGCCAGCACCACATCTTTCCCCACGTGATAGTGGGCAGCCTCA
>CAYVLB010000147.1:0-2695 GCA_964452325.1 uncultured Sphingobacteriales bacterium
ATAGACCAATGCCCCTTCCCACGCGACTTGGGGAAAGTACTCCCACGGAGCAACCACCCGAATAGTAAGGGTTTCGAATGATTCAGTATCCAACAATTGAAAACAGGCCCCATCAGGATGCACTTCCATAATGTAGCCTTCGATCCAACTACGACGTTGAGCAGGATCCGGCGCATTCAATCGACGGTTGACTTCATCCACCACTGGCCGATTCAAAACTTGAGGCATGCCCTCCAACGTTTTCGGCACCGAAAAGGCTGCCGGAGGAACAGCATCCGAATCGAATAGGAGCCGAACCATTTGCTGGACCTCACCACAAGAAATAGGAGAGTCATCCCATAAGCGTTTCGACGCCGCATACAGCCATCGGCGTTGGGGAGGGCTTACCGACAACCGATGAATAGCCAACCACATGCGGCGTCGGCCATCAAGACCCGCCTTGGGTACCGACGATTGCCGATCCATCCATGCTTCAAGGGCCGACAATACCCACCGGCGCAATTCTGAATCCAGCAAATCACCTTCCGACAGGGGGGTAAGCAAACTCAGCAATTCCCTCCATTCCATTCCCTACAACTTAAAATTAAAATCTGTGCTCTTCTTGCTTTCCAATCGGACAGATCGAGGTGGCACATAAACCGACCACGGCTCGACATCCCGTGTCACCACCGACCCCGCACCGATAAGGGCACCTTCCCCTACCTGTACTCCATGCCCCAACGTGGCATTAACACCAATGAAACAATACGACCCTACTTCACAACGTCCCGACACCACCACATGCGAACTAATGAAATTGTGTGGGTGAATGATGGAATGATGCCCAATATGATTGCCGCTCCACAACACCACATTATCTCCAATCCGTACAAACGGCTGAATCGTATTATCCTCGAAAATCAAGCAATTTTCACCCGGTGGAAACTTCGAAAGATAGGTACAACGAGAACTCACATAAGAAATCAGTTGATAGCCTTTTGCCTTGGCCTGAACGAACTTCCGAGCGCGCAGCCGGTTCATATCGGCATAGCTAAGTGCAATAAACATATGATGCTTTGAGGGAGGAAAATGGTTCTCCACTTCTTCAAAGGGCACCACGGGGCGCCCTTCGTAAGTAGCCGTTGTAAGATAGTCACGATCCACCGTGAAAGCCACCACTTCATGATTTGAATCTGTCTCGAAATAATACGCCACAATTTGGGCAACATCACCTGTCCCAAACACAATAACCCGGGCCATATCGCATTTAGTCTTTGTAGATTAGCAACGTAAACTCATAGAGGGGATAGTCGTGCAACAAGGCTACCCGCGGGCCAATATTTCGCTTACAATAATCAAAGAAAAAGGCAGGATCTGCATAAAAAAGGTCATTGCGCATTCGCTCGGGGTCCGCATAAATTGTCAACATGTTAAAAGCAAACCCTTTTCGGGCGACCCCCGCCATCGCATGAAGCTCTCGGATAACGTATTGTCGCCACATCTCCTGGGAACTGAAAGCGCACATTAAAAACGCCGCTAGCAAGCACATAATCGATACTTCCTTTACCGGGCAATCGCATCACCCATCGGGCATGCGGATATTTCCGTCGGGCAGCTTCAATCATTTCGCAGCTAAGATCGTATCCCCATATTTCAGCATTTGGCCATTGCTTACTAAGCAACTCGTAAAATGCACCATATCCGCATCCATAATCCATCACCGAAAAACGAAGCGTGGTGTCATCGGGCAACAAGCGAATAAGCTGCCGAAACCGAAGGTATTGTGAGGCATTGGAGTTCCAGTCAACGCCTTGTGGTGTAGGTCCGTATTCCCTTAGCTTGGCTTCGTAATATTGCCGCACAGCATGACGAATGGCATCATCTATCGAACTACCCATTGCTGACAATCGAATCAAAGGTTTTCATAAACTCCACTGCTCGGGGACCTTCATTAAAAATCAGATCGATAATACTGAGGCGATCCACAAACTCACCAAACAACTGGCGATATGGGGGATAGCCACTAAAATCAAAATAATGCACACGGATGCCTTCCCGAACAAATGCATCTTCATCCAAATAGGCTTTAGCCCGGGGCCCCGACCAATAGTCAGTAGCTCCCAATGCTTTGCAAATAGAGAGGAGGCGCTGGGTCCGATTACCTTCACCCCCCAGCTCCCAGGACCACCGAAACTCCGTTCGAATACCCAACAGCCGCGCAATGGCCGTCAGAAAACGATGGTTGATCTCGCTGAGCCATACCGACGAGGGCGATAAATAGAGCTCCTCAAAAAAATCCCTATAGGTTCGAAAAAATGTGGCCCGGCCATAATTCACCCTTAGGGTATTCCAATGTTTACGATTCCATTGCGGATCCGCCACCCGCGTATGACGGATTTGTTGATGCCGACTCACATGCTCAACAGGGATCGTAATCCACTGAACCCCTTGAGCAGTTTTAATCTTGTTGCGATTACGCCAATCGCGACGAGTGTATTGCACGTCATCGTAAAGCACCAATACGTCAGCCACATTAATTAAATCAAAAAATCCCCGCCAAGGGATGTAATTCGACTGCGTGATGACCACCTTTTTCATATGCCATCACCACCCTTTTCAAGGTGGATATTTCTCCCCAGGCAAAGGTAACCGTCCCACTAACATTGAAAATGATACTCATATCCCAATGAGTTGAAAACGATTTTTCATTCCGTAA
>CAYVLB010000148.1:0-2634 GCA_964452325.1 uncultured Sphingobacteriales bacterium
TAGAGCATGTGACTACGGATCACAAGGTTGGGGGTTCGAGTCCCTCCGGGTCCGCACCTTTCGGGCATGTCGACGGGCTTTTCGGCATGCCCGTTTTTTTATGTTTTTTGGAGGGCAAACATCACATCCCGCCAAAAGGCTGCTTGCCCAAAGTCAAAACGTGCTGCCGCTTCTTTCATGCGTTTTTGTGCTTCGGCGCAAGCCTGGTCAACAGGCATATTTTTACGGAGATCATTGGCCATGGCTTGAATTTGGGCCTTTTTATCCACCCCTGTGGTGGGGGAACGAAATCCCGAAGTGGGGGGAACGGATTCGACTTGGTCCACAACAGCAGTCTGTTGAAGAATCGTTTGTCGGTTGGCCCTGATGGGTTGCGGACGAATGCCATGGCGTAGATTATAGGCTATCTGCTTTTGGCGTCGCCGGTTGGTTTCTTCCATCATCTGTTGCATGCTGTAGGTTATTTCATCGGCATACAGGATAACGCGCCCTTCAAGATGGCGGGCTGCCCGTCCTGCAATTTGAGTCAGGGCGGTTTCGGACCGTAAGAATCCTTCTTTATCGGCATCGAGAATCACTACCAATGCAACCTCTGGGAGGTCAAGGCCTTCACGCATCAGGTTGACGCCGACCAACACGTCAAACTCACCCAGTCGTAGGTTGCGTAGTATTTCAACACGTTCGAGGGTATCGATATCCGAATGGAGATATCGGGTTTGGATGCCCACATCGGAGAGGTAGCGGCTCAGCTCTTCTGCCATTCGTTTAGTCAACGTGGTTACCAGTACGCGCCCCCCTTTCCGTACCGTTTGATGAATTTCGTCAATCAAGTCATCGATCTGATTGAGCGTGGGGCGGACCTCGATGCTGGGTTCAAGGAGTCCCGTGGGACGTACAATTTGCTCAACAACGGCGCCGCCTGCCAGTCGAACTTCAAAGTCGCCGGGCGTGGCACTTACAAAAATTGCTTGGGGAATCAGGGCCAAAAACTCTTCAAAGTTGAGGGGACGATTGTCCAGTGCGGAGGGCAATCGGAATCCATATTCTACCAAAATTTTTTTCCGCGCTCGATCACCTTCATACATTCCCCTCACCTGCGGTAATGTGACGTGGCTCTCGTCTACGATTAACAGAAAGTTGTCTGGGAAGTAATCTAACAAACAAAAGGGACGTTGACCGGGTCGTCGCCGGTCGAAGTATCGGGAATAGTTTTCAATTCCCGAACAATATCCCACTTCCCGCATCATATCGATATCCTCTCGGATTCGTAACTGAAGCCGCTCGGCCTCTTTAAACTTTCCCTCTTGTTCCAGCTCTTTAACACGTTCGTCAAGGTCCCTTGCAATCTCCCGGAGGGCTTGCTCCATCACATCTTCAGTAACGGTAAATATGGAGTTTGGGAAAAAGATATACCGTTGAAGTGGTTCAATTTTTTTTAGGGTTTCGGGATGCAGCAAATAAATTTCCTGAATGTATCCATCATTACTCCACACAATTCGGACTGGCCATTCACTGTACATCGAAAACACCTCCATTGCATCACCTGCTCCCCGGAAGGTTCCTGGCTCGAGTGAGGTACGACTCCGAGAATACATGGCGCGCACCAGCTGATGCATCACTTCGTTAGGTGATATGAATTTCCCCACTTCCACTTCCACCCGTAAAGAACGAAACATTGCTGGGTTGCCCAATCCATAAATGCATGACACCGAAGCCACCACCAACACATCTCGGCGACCCGACAACAAAGCTGAGGTAGTTCGGAGTCGGAGTCGTTCGATTCGTTCGTTAATGCTGATATCTTTTTCAATATATGTATCAGTAGCAGGCAAATAGGCTTCTGGTTGGTAATAGTCGTAATACGAAACGAAATATTCGACGGCATTATGGGGAAAGAACTGCTTAAACTCCCCGTAGAGTTGAGATACCAATGTTTTGTTATGACTTAATACGAGGGTGGGACGTTGCACCTGTTGGATCACATTGGCCATTGTAAAGGTTTTTCCAGACCCTGTGACGCCCAACAGTACTTGGAAGCGTTGGCCCTGTTGCAAGCCCTGCGTCAATGCTTCAATTGCCTCCGGCTGATCTCCAGCTGGCGAATAAGGTGCTTCAAGTCGAAAGCGATCCATATGACCTATTTACTCAGCGATGCATCCATACATGTTTCGTGGCATCCAGCCAAATCGAAAGGGTATGCGGTCCGAAGGCGTTCAAGATTGTAGCTTACTTTCTTTCCCAACATGCGAACCGTTTCAATACTTAATGTTGAGGGATATCTCGTTATTCGATTCCATCCCTCTGCGAGGATAGCAGCTGGCCACATTATTGCCTTGGGTAGGCACCACTTGGGGGGATTTACTCCCAATGACTGCGACAATCCGACGAACAGGCGACGATAAGAAGTAACAAAGCCTACCACATTCACCGGGGATGGAAATTGTTTAATATGCTGCATCCCATATAGCAAAACAGCTGCCACGTCTTTGGCGTTCACAACGGCGATATCTCCCGGCGGATAGAAAGGAATTCCGCGTTGTGCCATACGAACCAGCTGAAGTGAGGAGCGCGATCGATCTCCCCACCCCAGTATGACTGCTGGCCGAATAATCAATCCCTTGCATGACTTGGCAT
>CAYVLB010000149.1:0-2498 GCA_964452325.1 uncultured Sphingobacteriales bacterium
CCTGCTCTCTCCCCATCGTCGCCTACTACGTATTGCCGGATGGATACCCGATGTGGGTAATCAACGCATCGGGACCCTCATTGAAACGTTACAAGAAACCATTCCTCCGTCTATTCATCATGCCTTCCACTCCATCACATTCAGTGGCATGAGTGTTATTTTCCGACAAAATGCCAAATATCTTCTCAACAGCTTGGGCACCAGCGTCTTGTTGGCCATTCTCCTTATTGCTGTCCTATTGGGGTGGCTATTTCGCCAGCCACAGGTGATTCTCATTGCTTTGCTAGCCAACCTGTTGCCATTAACTTGGATGGCTGGCTTTATGGGACTGCTGGGAATTCCCCTCAATGCATCATCCATTGTGGTTTTTAGCATTTCATTGGGAATCGGCATTGATGATGCCCTTCATTTCTTGGCCCGATATCGTCAGGAGATGCGGTATCGCCGATTAGCCACTCCCGGTTTAGTCAGAGTCGCTTTCCACGAAACCAGCCAGAGCATGACCTACACGTCGCTAGTTTTGGTCGTTGGCTTCAGCATCTTTATCTTGTCCTCATTTGGAGGAATCAAAATCATGGGACAGTTGGTGGCATTGGCCATGGTATTGGCTTATATTGCCAACTTGTTGATGCTACCTGCACTTCTTTTGACGCTCAAATCATTGGGATGGGATCACACTTCCCCACCTGACGATGAGTAGTTGTGCCAAAGTTCAATAACTGTCCAAATCTTTATAAGATTTTCCCACACACTTATTCTCGCTTACTTTTGCCCCGATTTTAAGGTAGGATAATGAATCCCTTGGTTTCCTTAATCCGCACGGCGCGTTTCCCTATCTTCCTGTTCACTTGGATTGGCATTGGAATCACCGCTGCATGGGCCTCGGAAGCGCATGCCGTTAGCCACATGGAGCATACTCCCCCTTTTCTGGTCATTCCATTTGTGGTTCTGCTGTTGATGATCGCCACAGGTCCAATTTTCTATCCGCACTTTTGGCATCGACGATATCCGCTCATTGCCATTATCCTGGGCGCATTGATGATCCTAACCTACGTGTTTTACTATCAAGATTATCACCGCCCGATTCATGCATTGTCTGAATATTTATCTTTCATCGCCCTGGTGGGATCGCTCTACGTTGCCTCGGGTGGTATCCTTATTAAAATTGATAAAAATGGGACCCCCCTACAAAATGTAGGGCTTCTGATATTCGGCAGTGTATTATCCAACATTATCGGAACCACTGGTGCTTCCATGTTGCTCATTCGCCCTTTTATTCGTATCAACCGCCATCGCATCAAGCCCTTTCATGTAGTTTTCTTTATCTTTATGATTAGTAATGTGGGGGGATCACTTACGCCAATTGGTGATCCACCGTTGTTTTTAGGATACCTTAAGGGCATTCCTTTCTTTTGGGTGATTGAACACGTTTGGCACATATGGCTCATTGGCGTAGGGATACTTGTAGCCATGTTCTACTTTATCGACCTTCGTGCCTATCAGCGATGGCTTGCCCATAACCCACAACAAAGGCACTTTTCCAACAAGATCACCATTAAAGGAAGTAAGAACTTTGCATGGTTAGCCCTTATCATTACTTCCGTGTTTATCGACCCCAACGTGTTCAGCTGGGTGCCCGCCCTTGAAATCGAAGGTATCCGTGTATCGTTTGTACGAGAGTTGATTATGTTCGGGGCAATGTATTTATCGTACAAGTTTGCCGATGAGGATTCCTTGCGAGGCAATGAATTTGACTTTGAGCCAATCAAGGAAGTTGCCTACCTTTTTATTGGCATCTTCGGGACCATGATACCTGCATTGGCACTGGTGGGAGAGTTTGCGGGCAGTGAAGTTGGTCAACAGCTGATTAACGAACATGCCCTCTATTGGGGCACGGGCATATTTTCTTCGGTGTTGGATAATGCCCCTACGTATCTGACATTCTTGGCAGCAGCAATGGCTAAATTCGGTTTAGACATCAGCTCATCCGCAGATGTCCTCGATTTTGCAGCCCATCATGACCTATACCTCATTGCCATTTCCATAGCTGCGGTCTTTTTCGGTGCTATGACCTACATTGGCAATGGCCCCAACTTTATGGTTAAATCTATCGCCGAACAGGCCGGTATTGAAATGCCTTCATTCTTTGGATACATCATGCGCTTCTCCTTGCCGTTGTTGATGATAATGCTGCTCCTGATCTACCTGATCTTCTTTTTCTAATTTTTTAAGCAAACGGGCTCACGATGAAGACAAGCGCGCCCTCACATAGCTGGTGGCTGTTGATGACTGCTGGATTGATATTATTCATGATTGGCTTGGGAAGCTATGTCCGCCTCTCTCGGGCAGGGCTGTCGATTGTCGAATGGAACGTTGTAACCGGAGTGCTTCCACCCCGCACAGAAAAGCAATGGCAGGAAGAATTTCGCAAGTATCAGCAATCCCCCGAATACCAAAAAGTCAATCGGGGAATG
Source organism: uncultured Sphingobacteriales bacterium (assembly GCA_964452325.1). GTDB lineage: Bacteria > Bacteroidota > Bacteroidia > JAADEI01 > JALVCQ01 > JALVCQ01. Next base: position 2,475 of record CAYVLB010000149.1, read on the forward strand.
AACATTGAAGAATACAAGGAGATC
>CAYVLB010000150.1:0-2434 GCA_964452325.1 uncultured Sphingobacteriales bacterium
TTTACGACACCATCCGCGTATCGGTATACGATTCGCTGTTTTCTGACTTTCCCGTCGACTCGTTGCCTTACGTACCGGGTACCTCCGATACGTTCCTATTGCAAGCCGGGCGTATCAAAGTTCGAGGGGTTTTTGTCAATGTGTTTGAAATATCTGAGCCCCCGCATTTGGCAGTTGATCCCGAGCGTCCATTGAAGGTGGGTTCAATGTATGAGCCAAACTACTCAGGTAACTGGTAGCGTTTGAATCTCACCTAATTTTTTTATAACAGACGGATTAGGTGTCGCAGCAAGCCTTTATTCGGTTGGCAGATCAGCGATGTTATGCGATAGAAATTAATGCAGGGAATGGCGAGGTATGGCTTGTTGCGAGTATATCGGAAGATAAAGCCCGATATGTGGTGGATTTCACTGCCCCTTTTTTGGCAATTCCACGGCCGCTTTCTTCTCCTGAGGTGTGGCAAAGGTATTGGTTGATTACTTACGGGTTTTCACCACACCAATTGGCATTATATTCCGATTTTTTGGTAGATATAGATTTTGTGATAGAGATGAAAAAACAGCTACGGAAGCCCCGAAGTGCAGAACCGATTCCACCGGCGGGAGTGCTATTGCGGATGCTTCACTGGCTGGTTCGACGGGAAGAATCTAATGGAGTGGGCGTATTGTACCATGCTCCGTGGGCAATTGTTGGGGCAATGAACGATCAAGGTGCTTTGGCGGGGATTCAGCGATATCGGATTGAAGATGCTGAAGATCTCCCATATTACCTACTGATAGGAAGAAAACTGTTGGGAGATCAAAAGAGTGTCTTATATGTGGGAGGTGATGAAGCAATTCATGAAGCATCGACTGTCGAACCGGTAACTGCCCATTACGAGGGGATATATCCGCTGGCGATGGATCATTTGTGGCGGAAGGGCACGTCCAGTATTCCAATTGCGTTGCGTCCATACGCGGGGATCATTTTATGCGTATCATAGGTGGCAAGCTGCAAGGAGTGCATATTGATACGGCCAACGTTCCCAGTGTGCGTCCTACCACGAATCGGGCCAAAGAAGCGTTGTTCAACATACTGGCCAATTATTATGATTTCGAGCTTCTGGTGGTATTGGATCTCTTTGCGGGTGCTGGCAACGTGGGCTTTGAATTCGCTTCGCGAGGTTGTCGGGCAGTAGTAATGGTTGAAAAAAACCGGCAGGTAGTGCGCAGCCTCCTTCGATTTGTCCGACGTTACCAACTGGATAACGTGGAAGTGTGGTTGGCGTCAGCCGAACGTTTTGTCAAGGAATCGGCGGATGGCTATGATATTATTTTTATGGATCCTCCGTATCAGTTTCGTCATTATACCTCGATGATCTTGCGGATTTTGAATGGTGAGCTCTTGCGCCCAGGTGGTCGGTTGATTGTTGAACATCATCACAAATGGGGGGGAGTCGATCATCCGTATTTTGAGCAATCCCGAAGATATGGACAGACCGTATTTTCGTTCTTTAAACGCCCTTTGAAGTGAGTCCTTCCGGTGGTTGGATTCGTCGATGGTTAAAGTGGGTGGGCTTGGTGGTGCTGACCTTGGCGGGAGGAATAGGTGCGCTTTTTTATGTCCATCGAGAATCTATTCAGCAACTTTTGCTTCAAACATTGGATGACTATTTGATAGTGCCCGTAAAGGTGGCAAGCGTGGAAACATCTTTATGGGCTGATTTCCCTCGCATTTCAGTGGTTTTATCTGGAGTAACTGTTATGGTGCCTCCAGAGGGCAAGGATACCTTGCTTGATGCGGAAGCGGTGGGACTGTCGGTTGATGTGTTTGCCCTGCTGAAAGGTAAACAACAATTCGAACATTTATTCATTCGCAAGGGGTTGATTGGGCTGCATGAGGATGCCAGTAGGCAGTGGAAATATAAGATTTGGGCGTCCAATCCGACGGAATCGTCGGCATCTTCTTTTCAAATTTCCTTGTTGTCGTTAGATGATGTGATCCTCGCCGTTTATCCTCATGGGCGGACCGTACCTTATCGGTTGGATATCACCAAAGGCCGTGTAAGCATTAACCATACTGCTACCTATACTGCCCTACGTGTTTCGCTCATTGGACGTTCCGATGCCTATTTCATGGGAAAGGAAATACCCTTTCGGGTAGGTGCTCGGATGCGATGGTACTCAAAGGGGGATTCCTTGACGATTGCTTTTGTGGAGGGGCGGCTTCGTGGGTTGGAATGGCAAGGACAGGGGGCCGTACTTTGGTCGGAGGGCCCCCTCCGTCTGAAAAATGTCTATCTGAAAGGAAAATATTCATCCGTGCAGGAGTTGCTCAAAGTATGGAAATGGAAAGACATACCCGAGGGAATGGAAATAGGGGGAGATCTGCAATGGGCTGTGCAGTTAAATGGGCCCATATCCTATCAGAGGGCTCCCCGATTAGCAGGACGGTT
>CAYVLB010000151.1:0-2378 GCA_964452325.1 uncultured Sphingobacteriales bacterium
CCATCCATTTTTACGTTGCCGATGGAACTTCCTTTACCGCAGAACAAGCTACCGCTTTTCCCAATCCTTTTTCCGATCAGGTCTCTTTTGTTTTCGAACATAACCGTCCTCAAATGCCCATTGAAGCTACCCTTTCGGTACGTTCCCTTCAAGGGCAGGAGGTATGGCGTCAGCACATCACACTCATCAGTGAGGGAAGCCGCCTTCCACCAGGCATGCTTACGTGGCCGGGCACCACCGAGAACGGAGTTGCTGTTCCACCGGGCATTTACATTTATTACCTAACTTTGCACGCTGGCAATGGTGAAGTTCGTTCTTTTCACGGCAAAGTGGTTAAAGTACGTTAATTGTCTCTAAATAGTCCATAGAAGATAACGTGACACAATGAAACAACTTATTATCGGGCTTTTAGTCATATGGGGGGTCGTGGGGGGAGCAAATCCTCTCAACGCCCAGGTGGGGTTAGATGGTCGCCGCAATGTTGTTACAAGTTCTGTTCTATTCTTGCAAATTACGCCAGATGCCCGCTCGGGGGGGTTGGCGGATGCGGGGACTGCGATTCCCAGTGATCCCAATGCCGTTTTTTGGAATTTGGCAAAGCTGGCATTCGTATCCCACGAATTTGGCTTCAGCTATTCATATACTCCATGGATGCGGGCCCTGTTGCCAGATATGAATATATCCTATCTATCCACATACAAACGCATCCGGCGATGGCGGGGCACCATCGGAGCCAGCCTACGATATTTTTCATTGGGTGAACTTCGGTTTACTGACGAAAACGGCAACGATCAAGGCTCGTTTAACTCTAGCGAGATGAGCATTGATGCCGGCCTGGCTCAGCAGCTAAGTGAACGGCTCTCGATGGGCATTGCCCTACGTTTTATTTATTCGAACCTGACAGGTAACCTTCCCCTTTCTGGAGGAATCCAAACCAAGCCGGGTATTGCAGGATCCGGTGACTTATCGATTTTTTATCGAAATCCCGATATAAAACTCAAAAACAAAAACCAGAAAGGCGTCTTGGCAGCAGGACTTACTTTCACCAACATTGGTTCGAAGATCACCTATACCAACGAACAAGATCGCGACTTTATCCCCGCCACTATGCGGCTGGGCGTTGCTTTCACCTACCCTATTGATGACTACAATGAGGTGATCTTTACCGCTGATGTAAGCAAGCTAATGGTACCGACTCCTCCAATCTACCAAACCGACTCTAACAATATCATCGTACTGGGTCCGGATGGGCATCCCATTGTTTTGAAAGGTAAAAACCCCAACGTACCCGTTATCACGGGGATTTTTCAGTCGTTCTACGATGCACCGGACGGCTTCAAAGAAGAACTGCGAGAATATACGCCATCGGTGGCAATGGAATATTGGTATGCCCAACAATTTGCCATTCGAGCGGGATATTTTTACGAACATGAAACCAAAGGAAACCGACAATATCTAACACTTGGGCTTGGACTACGTTATAGTGTAATGGGGTTTGACTTTGCTTATCTCATCCCTACAAACAACAAAACTGCCTCGATGACTTCACCCCTTCAAAATACCCTCCGCTTTACCCTTCAGTTTAATTTCGACAAGTCCAAGGGAAAAGGGAAAACGGGGACCTCAACCCCTCGTGATTTCTTTGGGGATCAATGAATTTTCGGATCGGTATTGGCTACGATGTGCATGCCCTGGTAGAGGGGTCATTTCTGCGGGTGGGAGGTGTAAATATTCCCTCATCGGTTCGAGCGGTGGGGCATTCGGATGCGGACGTACTGGTTCACGCAATCATGGATGCATGCTTGGGGGCAGCAGGGCTTCCCGACATTGGACATTACTTTCCTCCATCGGACCCATCATATCAAGGGGTCGATAGCATGAAACTGTTGCATCGGGTTGTTCAAGTCCTACACCAGAAGGGGTGGAAGTGTGCGAACGTAGATAGCGTGGTGATTTTAGAGAAGCCGCGTTTAGCTCCTCATATTCCCGCTATGAAAGAGCGGATCGCTCATGCAATGGACCTCTCGCCCTTAGCGATTGGTATTAAGGCAACTACTAATGAGCAATTGGGATTTATAGGACGCCATGAAGGGATTGCTGCCCAAGCAGTGGCGTTAATCGTTCGGAACAAATCCTATAACCGATGAATTGGTGGTTGGTAGTGATTGTCATCATCCTGGCCCTCATTACCCTGCTTCCCCCTATTTTCTTTCTTCGATTTTATTGGCGACGGCATCGACAGATTCGCAAATCCGACAAAGGCAATTAGACCTTTTCGTTATAAATTTGCCGTCCTTTTGGAAGGACCCGTAGCTTAACTGGATAGAGCATGTGACTACGGATCACAAGGTTGGGGGTTCGAGTCCCTCCGGGTCCGC
>CAYVLB010000152.1:0-2287 GCA_964452325.1 uncultured Sphingobacteriales bacterium
ACGACGCCAGGTAGGCCAAACATTGAAATCACACCTTTCCATACGACTAAAATTATAACTTTGCATCACATAAATCGAAATTTTTAAAAAAAGAAGAACAGATTAAAACGGGGGATCACATGTTACGGAATTTTCAATTCGTCGGCTTACTCATATCCGTGCTATTTCAGGGATGGCTCAGAGGACAGCCGGCATCTTTGGCATTGCCCCTTCCCCTTAGCTCGCAACTTCAAGGAGAGGACGAATTGGGCAGAATGGTGAAAATCAGTGAATTTTATGGCGAAATTGTGATTATGGAAATATGGGCCCCATGGTCACCAATGTGTCCACGCACCTCTTCTCAAATCATTGGACTTGCTCGAAAACTATGGCGACGGGGTATGCGGACACGACTGATCCGGTATGCACTGGAAAGTGATCGCCATCGATGGCGTGATTACATTCGGGCATTCCCCTACGACATGCCATGGATTGTCAACATGCGCGACCCGCTGGGGCACCTTTCTCCAATGCTCACACAACTTGATATCGGCAAGTTCCCGTATCTGCTTGTCTTTGCACCGGACGGCAACTTGATTTATTACGGAACCAACATACAAGCAGCACGGACAGTTACGCTCTCTGCTGCGCGACGTTGGTAAATGATATAGTACTCATCCCCTAAGTCGAATCTGTCCAATACCATTCTAAATTATTTCACGGACGGAGGGTTTGCATTTTGGCATTACTTTTGCCCCTTTCCCAAAAAAAAATCAAAAACGCAAAATGAATTTCAATCAATTTTTACTTGCAATCGGCATTGGGATGAGTATGCTGGTCTATTACTCAGCGACAGGACAGCCTTCTCCTATTCATGTGGATCATGAAATTACCTCACTTCCAATTATTGGTGAGGGGGTAAATGGTGATACCATCTCCCTGGCCGATTTTCGAAGGAAATACGTAGTTGTGGAAGTATGGGCCCCATGGTCAAAAGGATGTCCCCGCACGTCCAAAAAAATTCTCCAGCTTGCATATCGAATAAGAAAAAATAAAAAAAGCGTCCGCTTAATTCGATATGCTTTGGACAGTGACCGTGACCGTTGGATCCAAGCTATTACAACCTCTAAACGCTCCCCCCGATGGATTGTAAATGTCCGGGACCCGTACGGTCATCTCTCACTACTGACGCAACGGATGGAGATTAAAAAACTGCCCTACTTGATGGTTTTTTCTCCGAAAGGTGAGCTGATCTATCGGGGGAATAATGTGCAACATGCGATGGCAGCAACTATGGAAAGGATCAAAAAGAAAAAACGCCGTTAGTTAGCCGTGACTTATCCACCATGCCCCTAACCATAGCAACGCCACAGCAGCGCTCGTCCATCCCACCCATCGTAGGACCTGCTGTCGTATCCAGCGCCAATCATTAACGCCACCTACCCTACGCCATCCTATTGCCGGTTGTACTGTGCGATAGAAGCGTTGAAGCGTATGGAAGGATTCGGCAGGCGTAAGCCACGTCACCAGTAAGATCAAGCCAATTACCATTGCCACCGATGCCCAATAGGAGGCCGGATAAGGTAGGGGCAATAGATACCGGAAAAATCCAAATGTTACGATGGGGAACACCATGGATCCAATCTCACTCCAAGCATTGATCCGCCACCAATACCATCGTGCAATCAACACAAAACCCACTCCCGATCCAATTTCCAGCAGAAACTTCCACACCCCAGCAATGCTTTCTATCTGCGTTGCCATGGCAAAGCCCAATATGCCCAGTATTGTTGAAAACCACCGGGCTACTTGAACGGGATTATGAGCCTTGTTCGGCCAACGGCTTCGGAAGCGTAGCCATACGTCATGGGTAAGTAAGGAAGCGCCCCAATTCACTTGAGTTGAAAACGTGCTCATGAATGCGGCAAAAAAGCCAGCCGCCATGACTCCTCGCCATCCCGAGGGCATTACATCTCGGATTAACATTACATATCCATCTTTCGGATTGGCCAAGTTCGGATACAGAAGCGTTACGGCCAGTGCCGCTACAATCCAGGGCCAAGGTCGGACCGCATAATGAAGGATTTGAAACAACAAAGTGGCTTTTTCGGCATCTGTGGGACGGGGTGTACTCATCATTCGCTGGGCAATGTACCCTCCGCCGCCCGGCTCGGCTCCCGGATACCAGCTGGCCCACCATTGAATCGCCACATACGTCAGAAACACAGACACCGACAGAGCAGAAGCAGCAGTAGCGGATTTTTCACTAAATGTCGGCCAGAATCGTAGGGCCTCATCCGGCAAGGCA
>CAYVLB010000153.1:0-2151 GCA_964452325.1 uncultured Sphingobacteriales bacterium
AACTCTCCGATGATCATCGCCACATTCCCTTACTTCGTCCTATCAATTCATATGGGCGCACCAAACACGCCTTCGATCGATGGGCAGTTGCCCAACGTTCCACTCCGTTTTTCTGGGTAGGCCTCAAGTTAATGCAGGTATACGGCCCGATGGAAGGCCCGCCGGGTACAAGTGCCTCTATGATACTCAAAGCATTCCGCCAGATTATTCAACATGGGAAAGTCCGACTTTTTCAAAGCCCTGTGCCTGATGTAGCAGATGGGGAAATGACACGTGATTTCGTTTACGTCGAAGACGTGATCAAAGTCATGATGCATTTTTTCAGGTACTATCCACATCTCCCTTCAGGGATCTACAATGTAGGCACCGGTATACCCACTTCATTCAATCAGATGGCCCACTACCTCTTTCAAGCCCTTGGGAAGCGTCCCCAAATTGAATACATACCCATCCCACCACACCACCGTCCCAGCTTTCCTGTCCACCTTCACGCTCCCATCTCCAAATTGCGCGCTACAGGGTTTCAACGCAACTTCGTTCCTCCATCGGAAGGAATTCGGCGATATGTGGAATTTCTATTTGCCCATCCGAAACAAATAAGTTCCCCCTAGTACTTTTGCCACCATGTTTTTTTTACTTTAAAAATAAAAAAAATGGCCACACCGCTATGGAAAATCGGGACATACGTTGACGTTCAGAATGTCTACATGCCGTATGCCCAACAAGGAAAACGGGTCAATTATGAAGCACTTCGTAATTTCCTTTATCAATTCTATTGTGCAGATTGCCAAGAGCTCAATATTCAACACATTACTCATAACGCCTCCCAAGACCTTATTCGACACGGAGCAATTATCTATCTGAATGCTTTTATTCCTTACGATCCCGAGAATGAGGGGCAGCGCAAGTTCATACTCGCCCTTGCCCAAATGGGATATCGAGTGATTTCTAAGCCCGTCCGTATCATGCCGGATGGCACTAAAAAAGTCAACCTGGATATCGAATATACCTTACACATTGTGGCGAATGCTTCCCATTATGATGAGATCGTCCTCATCACTGGCAATGGCGAAATTGTATCGGTGGTTAATTATTTGGTCATGCAAGGCAAGAAAGTTACCATCATTGGCCCCGAAGGAGCGTCGGCACCTGAGTTGATGAAGATCGGACATCGCTTTTTCTACCTATCGGACATTCCCAACGTATTCGACCCCTGGGATCCACCGCGCTCCTCCGATGCCACTTATACTTCCTACGATTCGTCCGATGACGGCACCTACGACTAATCTTTCGGTGCTCCCTCAATGAGTATCCGCAGCTTGCGGAAAATATCGGTATTGTCATAAACGCCGGAGAATAGTTCGCTTCCCGGTCCGTAGGCAAAAACCGGGATTAAGTCTGCCGTGTGATGAGTAGTGGCCCAATGCAGCTGGAGCTTACCAGTGGAGAGGTCACCATCGAGTATGGAAAGTCCACCCGTTTCATGATCAGCCAACAACAATACCAATGTCTGGCCGTCTTTTTTTGCCTGGTTGAGTACTACTTGAACCACCTCAAAGAAATCATTCATTTCTTGACGCAGCCATGTTTTGTTATTCGCATGACATGCACGATCAATCTGCCCCCCTTCAATCATTAACACGTAGCCATGCCGTCCTTTATTAAGGATTCGGTGCGCAGTATACCAACTATGGATTAGAAAGGGGCCACGTTTCGAACGGGGCGGCAGGTCCATATCGGCTACCAATGCCAATAGTCGCCGACTATCTACCGTTGCTATCGAATCTGCATGATACGTGATATGGTATCCCCGTCGCCGCAATTTCCATTGATAGGAGTTTTTATGAAGCTGAAGGTAAGGTTCAAAAAACTTACGTCCCCCACCAATAACTACATCTGGCATGTTTTCAAAGAATTGATATGCAATCGAGTCGTATTTCCGCCGATGTGATATATGGGCCACAAAAGCCGCAGGTGTGGCATCCACAATTGCCACCGTTGAGATAACCCCGACCCGTTTTTTGTGTTTTCGGGCGATCTCGAAAATATTGGTAAGCAGTCGACCAGCCGAGTCCACACCGATCATTTTAACACGGGTTTTGCTACCACATGCCATGGCAGTAGCACCCGCGCCCGAATCGGTAATCAAAG
>CAYVLB010000154.1:0-2093 GCA_964452325.1 uncultured Sphingobacteriales bacterium
GGCCCTCCAAAGCAGCCGTGCTGACCTTTCCACAGATGGGCGTGCGGATAATTCATCCGGTGTTCCGTCAAGGATTTCACTTTCGGCTCTACCCAGCAGGATGGTATCCAGGATGCCGTCCCCCAAAGCAAAAGTGATTAAATTGCAGCATTTAAGAAGATAGGGTAGTGGGCAAATCACCTCGTGTTTACTCGCTCTATCAGGTTGCCCAGGCTATTCAACGCGCTATTGACGATCGGGCAGGAGGGCGCACCTTTTGGGTTAAAGCCGAAATGGTTAAACTCAATCATTATCCCCAATCTGGCCATTGCCATCCCGATTTGGTGGAACGTCAGAATGGGCGACTGGTTGCCCAAATGCGCGGCATCATTTGGAAAACTGACTATCGACGAATTCAACAAGCATTTCGGCAGATTGTCGGGACCCCTTTGGCCGATGGGATGGAAATCTTATTCCTGGCAAGGGTAATGTATCATCCCATATATGGCCTCAGCCTCCACATCAAGGATATCGATACGAATTTTACCTTGGGAGACTTTGAACGTCAGCGCCAGCTTACCCTTCATCGTTTGAAAAAGGAAGGGATTCTGGAACGAAATCGGCAGCTCCAGTTGGCTACGCTCCCCAAACGGTGGGCAGTGATTTCGGCAGTAACCAGCAAAGGATATCAAGACTTCCGTGCGGTCATCGATGCTTCGCCTTATGGTATTACGTATGTGCTATTGCCAGCATTGTTGCAAGGAGAAGGTGCCGTCGATTCTATTCGTCGGCAGTTGGATGCTATACAACGGGTCAACCACTTATTAGATGCAGTCGCCATTATTCGTGGTGGTGGGGGAGAAGTCGGCCTACGCATATACGATAGCTACGAACTGGCCCGCACCATTGCGTTGCACCCGCTTCCAGTACTCACCGGCATCGGACATTCTACCAATCAAACCGTGGCAGAACTTGTCAGCTGGAAAAGTTTTATTACCCCTACTGACTTAGCCCGTTATATTGTGAATTGCTTTGACGAAGCAGTCCATCAGATCAACACGTATCAAGATCAGCTGAAACAACTAGCTCCCCACTGTGTGCAGATGGGATCCGAACGCCTTCGCAGGTTGGGAATGCGTATCCAACACTACATCGGGAATCGACTAACCCAGGAACGCAATACCCTTCGCTATTGGATTCGTGATTTCCATAAGAACCTCATCCATCGTTTCAATAATGCCAAATCGCTACTTATTAACTATCCTTATCAGCTGAATTTACGTATCCGACCTTATTGGCAACGTGAACAACAGCGCCTACGAACATGGCACCGCATAGTGAACATGGCTTCGCCCCACCACATCTTACGCCGAGGATATACCCTCACCCGGGTGAATGGAAAAGTGGTTTCCTCGATAAAACAGTTGCGGGCAGGAATGGTTGTCAAAACAATTTTTATGGATGGAACGTCTGAAAGTGTTGTCCTTAACACACAAGAAAAGAAAGATGAAGGATCAAACATATAGCCAAGCCATTCGGGAACTGGAAAACATCTTAAACGATCTGGAATCGGGAGAAATGCCGATTGATGAACTTGAAAAAGCTGTGGAACGAGCTGTTCAGCTCCTTGAGTTTTGTCACCAACAGCTATATCGAATTGACGAATCTGTCAAACGCAGCCTGCAGAAGCTGGAAAAAATTGTATCCACCCCATTGACTTCCGCATCCGCAGATGAGGACGATTGGGCAGAGGACCCTGATGACGGCAAAGAAAGTGATGAATCGGACACGGGCGAAAAAGGCTAAAATGTATTCTAACGATCAAGGATTGCCCCAATTGATGGCATTCAGGACTTTACGTGGAGAAGGAGCTTGGTTTCAAGATGCGGTATGGGAAGCCATTGATGTATGGGATAAACCGTAAGATTTGCCCATTGTTGTTGGTAGGTATACGGATCTCCGCCGCTCAAGTACCACTGGCCCGCTGCTGATGAGAATGATGAGGGAGCAATGTTGTTTCGAGTCAGGATAATGAATTTGCGAAAGTCCATGACTGCCCGTCCGATAACGGCGTCATACTTTTCCTTGTGGCGCTCGATCCGTTGATGAAGAAC
>CAYVLB010000155.1:0-1928 GCA_964452325.1 uncultured Sphingobacteriales bacterium
TGACGATGTTCCTATCGACCTGGTATTGCATACGCCGGGCGGGTTGGTGTTGGCAGCGGTTCAGATTGCGCAAGCCTTGGCCCGACATCCCTCGGAAACACGCGTGATTGTCCCCCATTATGCAATGAGTGGTGGCACTTTAATTGCTTTGGCAGCCAGTAAGGTATACATGGCGCCTTCGGCAGTCCTAGGACCGCTGGACCCCCAATTGGGTACTTATGCAGCCCCTACCCTTTTGCGCATTAAGCAGGAGAAAGACGTGAACAAAATTGATGATGAAACGTTGGCAATGATTGATCAAGCCGAAAAAGCCCTTCGCCAGATCCGACAGCACATTATCGATGTTGCAGGCTATCATTACCCATCCGAAACTGCCAAGCACCTTGCCCAAGTGCTAACGGAAGGACGATGGACGCATGATTATCCGTTAATGTATGAAGAAGCCAAAGCATTGGGTATTCATGTCGATGATCAAATACCTCAAGGTTTTATCGACTTAATGGAACTCTACCCCCAACCCCTTAAAAAAATACCGACGGTTGAATATCTGCCATACCATCCACGTCATCGAAATGGTTCACATTCTTCGGGGAAATAGTCGATGGCTTATCGGATTGTGGTTGGGAACAATGGTGGGGAGTATAAAGGCCCAGATCAATCAGCCCGTGGGGCAGTGGAATTCGCATTTTAGCCATCGACAAGGGGTAATGGTAGCATGGACACCCCAACGGGTGTTTTGCCTTACAGACCATGGACTGTTTCACGTAGATCGATACGGCAAATCCGTATCCATAGCCAAAGAAGAAGGGCTTTCGGAAGCCCTCCCCATTGCAATAGCCTATTCAGTGGATGAGGATGTGTTGGCTATTGCCTATGAAAGTGGGTTGATTGACCTCATTTATGGGGATTCGATCCTCTACACAGCCCGCGAAGTTGCTCGTAAGAAGACCGCAGGTGCTAAAGCCATCCACCGAATTGAGTTTTCCGGGCCTTACCTTTACATTGCTTCTTCGTTGGGGCTCATCAAATACGATGTGCACCGCCGTCGGGTGGTCGAGTCGTATCGATACATTGGTCCGGGAGGAAAGGAAATTGAAGCATATAGTGCCACGGAAATAAATGACACACTTTTTGTAGCAACAAACCGCGGAATTCTTCGGGCTCCCCTCGATGCAGATAATCTGCTGGATTTCCGGACGTGGGAGGTTCATAGTCCTCGGGTGGTTCAGCAGCTTTTCAATTTTCGAGGAACATTGGTTACCTTTCATCAAGGTGCCGTGTGGCGATATTGGAATGGCACGTGGCAAATGGCATACCCGCCAGATAGCGTAGGACAGGGGTCTTATCGGGGTGGTCATGTAACGGGCCCGTGGTTGGCATTAGCCCATGAAAAAGCGGTGCTCCTGATCGATTCGACGTGGCAAGTTCGCAAGTTTCAAGAATCCGCTTACGATGCCCTTTATGATACCAGCCGATCGATTCTCTGGTTAGGACATTACTATGGGTTGGTATCATATCACTTCAACCTCCAACAATGGTTTTATGCTCGTCCCGAGTCGCCAACAGCCCGTACTGCTTATTGGATGTTGGGACATGACAGTACCCTTTACATTGCTGCTGGTGGTCAGGCTAACTGGATCCCCACCTACAACAGTCAGGGTGTGGGATGGTTTCAACACGGCAAATGGCACAGCTACACTGCTGCCGACATTCAATCGGTCCTTCCGATAGCCAACAACTATAAAGATGCAATGGCGTTGGCGTATCGGGCTTCCGATCAAAGCCTTTTTGTTGGCAGTTTTACCCAGGGGCTTCTCCAGTTTCAAAACAGAAAGCCTGTGCACCTCTATACTGCACGCAATACACCGCTGGATTCTTCAGCTGATGGACGAACTGCTGTGGTGGCCCTTCAAACTGATATCGACCAA
>CAYVLB010000156.1:0-1742 GCA_964452325.1 uncultured Sphingobacteriales bacterium
TAATACCGGTCGATCAGGGCTTGGGGGAAAGCCGGCCCATAGTATGCAGCCAACGAGTCATCTTGACTCAAGGCCATGTCGTCCCCTACATGACGGGCAATCGCCACTACTTCCGGATGATTGTGAAGGATTTCATCAACTTTTAAGGCACCATCCGGACAGAAGCCACACCATGCGCCCGTGAATTCCTCAATCACTACATTGCGCGGTGCACTGGTCCCATTGGCCACGTAAATATACCGAGAAACACTATTGTCGGCTGGCATCGAATCGGGATGTCCATTGATTTGGTCGACAAAAAGGGTAAACATCATGTTGGAGGGAGCACTGGTGGGCGTCCATTGCTTACTGGTTGGGAAACTGAACTCATATTGTCCGTTGGGTGGAATGTTGACATTAAATACATGTCCAACATTGAAAATTCCAGCAGTGTAGCGGATCTTAAGCGACGTAATGGTTTCACTACCCAAGTTATAAACGTATCCTTCAAGTGGCGTTTTCTTGCCTTTGTAGGCATGCGAAGGAAGAATTGCACCCATCTTCACGTCATATCGGGGCTGCGTACCCGGTATGATTCGGTACAAAAGCACCTCTTGATAATCTTTTAGGGTAATGTTATGCGTGTAATTAGGCCCTGCAATCATGAGGGCATGTTGACCATCCGGGCTTTCAATACCAACGGTCCCACCAAAGGTAGAATTCTGGGTACCCACTCGTCGAATGATGATATCAATTTGCCCACTTTCATACAATGTGATGAGCAGATAGCATAGCCCATCGTTGTTGAGGGTTACCGAATACCAATAAAAAGTATAGGCCCGGTTGGGTGCAGTACCCCATGCATAGGCCCGTATGTGGTCAGGAAAATTGGGATTGCTCGCGGTGGACATTTGGAGGTTGTCCCAAAAGCCGTAAACTGCCCCATTCGGAGCAGCCGCTGAAGGAATGGCCGTGTTGTTTCCGGTGCTAACGTTAGCTACCGTGTCGAACACCAGATAGCCATTATCACTGACCCATACTGTGTCGTATGTCTGTCCGTAAAATGGAAAGCTAAATCCTAAATCGACAGGCGTTCCCCACGTGTCGTCCGCAGGGGCTTGCATTAGGGTAGCATATTGTCCACTCCCTAAAGCTTGAAGTACACCTTCCGGATACGAATACAACTGAACATAGTAGTAGTCATCCTGCCCAAAGGCACTCCAGGAAAATAATATCGTTGCAGTTACCAGCCATTGTTTAACTTTAACCATGATGCTTGATGTATTTACCAGGGGCAAGTTTAACAAATTTAGGCATTAAAAGCGGATAATGGCTACGATTTTTTCCATTTTAACTTGCCAGCACTGCCAGTCCGATACCTGTCTTCCCATATCCGTTGCCATTGTAAAGCATATAGCGTCGTCCCTGATGATCAAAGACAAAGGGATAGCAAATCATTTCTGCGTCCCATTGCTTCCCAGATCGCATGAAGCTGATTTCTTCGTCTTTGCGTTCCCACTCGAACCCGTCATCCGACTCTGCATAGCCGATCAGGTAGTGTCCATCTTGCCTGTAAGTTCGGTACGAATACCACATCTTATAGACAGGTGGATCGTAGAGGACCCGCGGTACCGCAATTGCATGCTCCCCCGCATGTTGGTAGTTAATGGCAATCCGTCCTTGACGTTGCCAATGAATTCCATCAGTTGAGGTGGCGATTTTGATATTATAAAAGGGATGCATCCTTCCTTTTGACCGTTCCC
>CAYVLB010000157.1:0-1661 GCA_964452325.1 uncultured Sphingobacteriales bacterium
CGTTTTTTGACACTGCTACCAGGGTTACGTTCAGTTGTCGAAGTCGTTCTAAGAGACGAAAGTAGGAATCTTGGGCAATCATAGTTGGGGAAAGCACATTCCCTAATCCGGGCGCAAAAGTAGAAGAACCTATACCATCAAATCCGAGATAATGCAATCTGCGAGCAGCATCCCTTCCAACGAAAAATGCCATCCATGGTCCGATGCTTGGATGTGGCCTGTTTCAATCCATCGCTCAATTCGATAGATCAAATGCGCAGCATACTCTTTTGGAAACGTCGCGAGCTCGGTGCGGGATAAGCCACTGCGGACCCGAAGCCGGGTCAATAACCACTCATTGAAACGATCGTTAGCCGTCAGGACTTCTTCCACAAAATAAGGCCTCCCATGGAAGATGGCTTGTATATAACCGTAATTGTTGGCGATATTGTGTCGGCGGCGTTGGCCATCATAAGAGTGAGCGGAAGGGCCAGCCCCCATGTAAGGGTACCCTTTCCAATAGAGTTGGTTGTGTCGACTTTCAAAGCCGGGACGACCGTAGTTTGATATTTCGTAATGGTCAAATCCGTTAGCTTCCAATAGGTGATGGGCTATTCGGAATTGTTCAGCAGACTCTTCTTCGGAGGCAGTGAATCGACGACCACGATGGCTAAAATGAGACCATAAATTACGTCCCTCGATGGTGAGGTCATAACAGGATATATGTTGAATGGGCCACCGGACCACTTCTTCGAGGGTGTTCCGCCAAGCATCATTGGACAATCCGTTAATGCCAAAGATGAGGTCGATGCTGAGGTTTTCAAAGCCTACTTCCGCCAAGGTAAATGTGGCCTGTTTGGCCTTGTTGGCATTGTGCAGCCGTCCCATGGCGGATAATAAGGCATCGTTAAGGCTTTGAACGCCCAGGCTAATACGGTTGATGCCCAATCGAAGCCATTGACTGGCTATCTTGGGCGAGACGTCTTCGGGGTTGCATTCCAGTGTTATTTCTGCATTTTTAGCCAGTGGGTATATACAATAAACAGCTTCCAATACCTCGTCAAGTTCGCGATGGGTCAGAAGGGAGGGCGTTCCCCCTCCCAAATAGAGGGTATCAATTTCCACTGAAGGAAGGTAGTTTTGCCGAGACATGACTTCTTGTCGTATCGCCTTTATCATTTCTGCACGTGTATGCATTGATGTGGAAATGTGAAAATCACAATAGTGACACTTCTGCCGACAATAAGGAATGTGAATGTATACTCCTTGTGGCATTATTGGCTGATTATGTACTTTGGCGTGGCCCAAAGTCAAGAGACGCCGCTGATCTTACAAACATATTTTACAACCGACTCGATCGTACTCGATACATTATTTTTATCCGATACTTCCGAAGCACCCATTCGACTGGCTCGATATCTGGATGACCGTTATCGGCGATATGGCTATTTTTATGCTTGGGCACGTTGGTATTGCCGATACGATTCATGCCGGGCAGAAGTCTTTCCTAAAATTCGATATCATACTGAACTTCCCCTTGATGTAATGCAATGGTGGCATATTTTATGGGATTCGGTGCACCATTACATATCGTCGGGATATGTATTGGCTTCGGCCCGATGGCGATATGTTGGATGGAATGATGACTCGCTTCTCTTGCGTCTTGCGGTCGATACCGGCCC
>CAYVLB010000158.1:0-1657 GCA_964452325.1 uncultured Sphingobacteriales bacterium
TCATGAAATTGTTGGGGAAGCCGTTGAGCGTATCTACCGTCTATGAGAGTCAGCCTTGGCAGAACATTGGTTCGCGTCCTTATCTCAACATCGTAGCCGCTGCTTATTGTGGTGAATCGCCTATTCAACTCATGGAGCACTTATTAGCCATTGAACGATGTATGGGGCGCTGCAGAAGTCAAGGACCCGACCGCACGATTGATATCGATATCCTCGATTATGACCAACAAATTGTTCAACGCCCTGATCTCTGCCTACCACATCCCCATATTGCCCGACGCGCATTTGTACTTTATCCTTTGCGTGATGTAGCACCCCAGTGGCAACATCCCATTACCCGACAATCTGTTGATGTGCTTATCCGCCACCTCCCATCCACAGATCGACAATCTATCCGACCAATGGGCGCTTTCTATGTGCCGATCAATACCTTCTAAAAAACTGCCCCAAAGCGAACAACCAATGGGGTACTATACGGAGAAAGAACGTTGTGTGTGATGTTGATGAGCACGGAAATATATGAATATGACCGATGCGTGCTGCTGAAATAGCTTTTATACCCTCCGCCAAACATCAAATTATGTGATATTCCTCGCCCTGTCGATGGATTATACGAATCAAGTGGCACCCAAAGCCATTCTTCGTGATAAGCCAGAAATCCGGGTATTGACTCAAATGGCTGCCAATGAATCTTCGTAAAGGGACCATAAATACTGCCACTGTATAGGGTACCGTATGCATTTAACCAATAGTACCATATTTCAAAGCCACCCCCCACTTCCAATCGGGGCAGTAAGCGGTATAATCCGAATGGCGCCACAAATACATGGGAAGATCCGCCCCCTATGCTAAGGCTCGCCTCTGCTGCAGGGCGTATTTTATGCCACCACTTTGAGGAAGCTGTTTCTGAAGGCTGAGCAATCGTATCTGTGACAATAACACTTGCAATGAGTATCCACATGCTACGAACCCAACGCATTGATCAACGCTTTATAGGTTTTTCGTCCCCTTAAAAAGTATTGCCATGCAATGCTCTTAGGGTAAAGGCAACGCAAGATATCACTTTCCGATGTGATGCGACGGCTTTGCACGTGCCGGCGTTTGATTCGGATTCTTCGCCAATGGGTAATAATCCATGCCCATGCTGCCACTACCGCCCATATACGAAACCATTCCCTCCGGGTCAAAGCCCATCCAATGACCATTCCGTCTAAAAACATCCGCCCCGGTAGGTAGCGCCATAATGAAGAGGTAGCATAGTTTTTCAGCATCATAAATATGCTGTTTCGATGATTCCAATACACCTTTTGGTATGAATTGGGATGAATCGTGGCGCCTGCATGATGATAAATCGTCCCTTGTGGAACCACCGCCAACGTATATCCTGCCAGTTGCCATCGCCAGCACATATCGATTTCTTCCATGTGGTGCACGAAATCTTCGTCCATTCCCCCAACTTCGATGTAGGCGGAACGCCGTGCTACAAGGGCTGCTCCACTGGTCCAAAACACGGGCATAATGTCATCGTATTGTCCGCTATCTTTTTCAATTGTATCAAAAACCCTGCCGCGGAGAAAGGGAAACCCGTATACGTCCATCATTCCTCCAGATGCCCCGGCATATTCAAAATATTGTCGCTGTTGAAGCGAGCGTAATT
>CAYVLB010000159.1:0-1644 GCA_964452325.1 uncultured Sphingobacteriales bacterium
CCACCAATTGGGGAACTGTTCGTGCCACTACCAAGACATTTCTGTCATGTTCCCATCGTCCCTCTTTTCCTATGCCAAAATAGTCAGCAACTAATGGATAATCTTCATCACCCACGATGCGGCGCACCTCCTCGGCTGTCCACACATAAAACTTTCCTTCTTCTCCGTCGCTGTCGGCATCCAGTGAGGAATAAAACCCACCTTGCGGATGGCGAAGCTCCCTTTGAACGAATCGAAATATCTCTTTTGCGGTTTGTGCCAACCATGCGTGATGAGTCAGTTGATAGGCTTCCGTGTAAAGAATGGCCAGCTGTGCATTATCATATAGCATCTTTTCAAAGTGGGGTACTTTCCAGCGGGCATCGGTAGAATAACGTGCAAATCCTCCACCCAATTGGTCATAGATGCCACCATGACGCATTCGGCGCAAGGTTAGCAAGGCCAATTCCCGGGCATTAGTATCACCACTTCGGAGGTAAAATCGGAGCAGGAAGCGAAATACCTCCGGCATGGGGAACTTAGGGGACCGTCGAAAACCTCCCAATCGATTATCCAGTTGGCTTTCAATGATTTGATACCATTGCGTTAACGAATCAAGAGAATAGGTGGTCGGCGGATTTGCCGGTGGCAACAACAGGTTTGTCCGCAGCATGCCATCGTGAAGGCGCTGGGCATATTCATAAACTTTTTCCGAGTCAGTCTGCCACACATGGGCAATGGAATGCAGGATCTGAAGCCATTGGGATTTGGGGAAATACGTACCGCCATAAAAAGGTCGACCATCAGGCAGTACAAAAACGTTGAGGGGCCATCCCCCCTGCCCCGTCATCATTTGCACGGATTGCATGTAGTAGTCGTCGACATCTGGATGTTCTTCCCGATCCACTTTGACGGAAACAAAATATTGATTCATAACCGCGGCTACTTCTGAATCGGCAAATGATTCTTCTTCCATCACATGGCACCAATGACACGCAGCATATCCGATACTAACGATCAAGGGTTTGTGTTCGCGTCGAGCCTTTTCAAAAGCTGCTTCTCCCCATGGATACCAATCAACGGGGTTGTGGGCATGCATCTGGAGATAGGGGCTAAGGGCGTCTGCCAGTCGATTGGAGGAGGTAGGATGGGTCGAGTCAGCCATTGATGAATGGGATTGAGAACATGCCGTAGTTGCAGTTAATATAGCCAGAACAGTAAGGCTAATGAAGGAAAATGTCAAAATGACTGAGTTTATGAAACACTTGTTGACGTTGGCGAATCTCGTCATCGCCAAGTTCTAAAAGACGCTGGGGCCCAAACTTCTCAATACAAAAAGAGGCCATTGTAGAACCCATTATAACCGCACGTTTAAGGTTGTCAAATGACGTATCACCCGTATGGGCCAAGTAACCCATAAAGCCCCCCGCAAAAGTATCACCTGCCCCCGTAGGGTCAAATACTTCTTCCAGTGGCAATCCAGGAGCTACAAATACTTCGTTCCGGCTAAACAACAATGCCCCATGTTCACCCTTTTTGATGATCACATGTTCAGGACCCATCTGTTGAATTTTTTGAGCAGCTTTGACCAGCGAGTATGTATGGCCTAGCATTCGGGCTTCTTCATCGTTGACAATCAACACATCTACGCTGGCAATGGCCTTG
>CAYVLB010000160.1:0-1574 GCA_964452325.1 uncultured Sphingobacteriales bacterium
CAAAAGTGGCCTCCAGGATCGTCCCGCCGTTAGTCACTATCGTTTGACTTTGCATTTGGTATTTGCCATTGTGTTACTTTCCCTTGTGTGGAACTACTGGCTTCAAGAGAAATTCCCTTCACCGCCTCCATTCCAAGCACCTGGCCGATATTACGTCGTATTCCGTTGGTTCCTGATCTTTTTATCTATCCAAGTAATATATGGTGCTTTGATGGCAGGCCTAAAAGCAGGATATTATTCCGACACTTTCCCGCTTATGAATGGAGCATGGGCCCCTTCCGGCCTCATGACCACTTTTGACCCGGCATGGGTCAACCTCGTTGAAAATCCCCCAACTGTTCACTTTATTCATCGTTGGCTAGCATTTGGAGTGTTATTGTGTTTTGGATGGGCCTATGTGTTGTTGTGGAAATGCTGCCGTGCCACAATAGTGATGCTATGGGCCCATTGGACATTCCTACTACTGATATTACAAATCACATTGGGGATATTGACCATACTATATCACGTGCCCAAGTGGCTAGCCATTATCCATCAATTGACTGGCATTGTCTTGTTCGTTTCAGCACTGACGATCCGCTATTTCCACAACACCAAAACTTCCAGTTAGAAGTGCTGGAACGCTAACTTTGTACCAACTGAGCTTCGATATGCCGCGGCGGTACTACTTACTCAAAATCCGATCATCTAATAAGATCCCGAGCTATCTCCAGATTCGGGATGAACGCTTTACCCTCAAATATTAT
Organism: uncultured Sphingobacteriales bacterium; assembly: GCA_964452325.1. Lineage (GTDB taxonomy): Bacteria > Bacteroidota > Bacteroidia > JAADEI01 > JALVCQ01 > JALVCQ01. The sequence continues at coordinate 747 of CAYVLB010000160.1, forward strand.
ATTCGACTGGATCGCAAAGAGAAGATCTTCCAACAGCTTGGCATTCACAATGAAGCAGATCAGCACCGACTCGAGCACCTGATTGACACAACCCCCTACGGCAAAATCATTGCCTTCGCATTCGAATCGGAGAAGACATGACCCCTTCGGTGGTTTTACAGTGTCGGTCGGCCGAATTTGGTATCGACAATGTTCGCCTGCTTCACAATGTCGAACTGACCATTCAACCGGGAACACTCAATTACATCATTGGTCGAACAGGAAGTGGCAAGAGTACGTTCTTACGCACACTATACGGGGCCATACCCTTGATGGGTGGAGAAGTCAGTGTGGCAGGATTCAACCTCAATCAACTTACCAATCGTAAAAAACCCCTTTTGCGGCGTCGTTTAGGGATTGTTTTTCAGGACTTCCAACTTCTGACGGACCGCACCGTCGAACAAAACCTTCGATTTGTACTACGGGCCACCGGATGGCGAAAAACCAGCCTCATGGACAAACGCATCGAAGAAGTGCTCTGCCAAGTAGATTTACTGTCCGTTCGTCATAAATACCCCTTTCAGCTTTCCGGTGGTGAACAACAACGGGTGGCAATTGCACGGGCACTGCTCAATCGCCCCCCACTATTGTTGGCCGACGAGCCCACAGGAAATTTAGACCCAACTACCTCCCACGAGGTAATGCAGCAATTGGTGCAATGCATCAATGATGGAATCTCCATCATCGTCGTTACCCATAATTACGACTTGATTCATCACTTCCCTGGATACATCTATGAAATCGAAGGAGGAAACATCAAAGCACGCACCATCGAAGAACTGGACTTAT